>CAUQKD010000253.1:0-3395 GCA_963518365.1 uncultured Lachnoanaerobaculum sp.
TGATTTTGCAAGCGAGATCAGTGAGTTTGATACAATGGATGAGTACAAGGAAGATTTAAGAAAGCAGCTTTCAGAGGCTAAGGCAAAGAGAGCGGCAACAGAGAATGAGAATGCTATAGTTGATAAGCTTATCGAGACTTCAACTATGGATATTCCGGATCCTATGGTAGATGCACAGGTTGAAGGACTTGTAGCGGACTACGGAAGAAGAATGCAGAGTCAGGGTATCACACTTGATCAGTATCTTCAGATAACGGGTATGTCAAAAGCGGACCTTAATAATCAGTTCAAACCACAGGCTTTAAAGCAGATCAAGACAAGGCTTGTACTTGAAGAAGTAGCTAAGAAAGAGAACATTCAGGTTAGCGAAGATGAGATAAATGCGGAGCTTCAGAAGATTGCGGATTCTTACAAGATGGACCTTGAGAAGATTAAGGGATTCTTCGGTGAGAATGAGAGAAAGCAGATGTCTGACGATCTTGCAGTTCAAAAAGCAATTGACTTTTTGGTAGAAAATGCTAAATTAGTATAATGTATTAGTGAAGATAAGTCAGCCTAAGGCTGGCTTATTGGAGTATTAAAGGATTGCAATTTAGATAGGAGTTTTATGAGTTTAGTACCTACAGTCATTGAGTCTACAAGCAGAGGTGAGAGAGCCTTTGATATATACTCAAGATTATTAAAAGATAGAATAATATTCCTCGGAGAAGAGGTAAATGATGTTACTGCAAGTCTTGTAGTGGCACAGATTCTTTTCCTTGAGTCTGAAGATCCTACAAAGGATATAAATCTGTATATAAACAGCCCTGGCGGAAGTGTTGTAGCCGGTATGGCTATATATGATACAATGCAATATGTAAAATGTGATGTGTCCACTATCTGTATGGGTATGGCGGCAAGTATGGCAGCTTTCTTACTTGCAGGCGGAACAAAGGGCAAGAGATACGCTCTTCCGAATGCCGAGATTATGATACATCAGCCGTCAGGCGGTGCACAGGGACAGGCTACAGAGATTAGGATAGCCGCAGAACAGATTTTAAAGACAAAAGAAAAAATGAATAAGATTTTGGCTGAGAATACAAATCGGCCTGTTGAGGTCATAGAAAGAGATACCGAAAGAGACAATTATATGTCTGCAAAAGAGGCTCTTGACTATGGAATTATAGATAAGGTTATAGAACACCACTAAGGAGGTATTATGGCCAACAAGGACAAAATATGTTGCTCATTTTGTGGGAAAACATCTGACCAGGTAAGACGACTTCTTTCAGGTCCGAACGGAGTATATATTTGTGATGAATGTATAGAATTATGTTCTGAAATACTTGAAGAGGAGCTTGACGGAGTAACTGATTACTATGATGCTTCAAATGATATAAATCTCTTAAAACCTAAGGAAATCAAGAAGTTTTTGGATGATTATGTTATCGGACAGGATGATGCGAAGAAGGTATTGTCCGTAGCGGTATACAATCATTATAAGAGAATTAAATCCAAAAAAAGTGCGGAAGTTGAGATACAAAAGAGTAATATACTTATGCTTGGACCTACAGGTTCAGGTAAGACATATTTGGCACAGACTCTTGCAAAGATTTTGAATGTTCCGTTTGCGATTGCGGACGCTACCACACTTACAGAGGCCGGTTATGTCGGAGAAGATGTCGAGAATATTCTTCTTAAGCTTATTCAGGCAGCCGACGGTGATGTAAAGAGAGCCGAATACGGCATTATTTATATAGATGAGATTGATAAGATAACAAAGAAGTCTGAAAACGTATCCATTACCAGAGATGTATCCGGTGAAGGTGTACAGCAGGCACTGCTTAAGATACTTGAAGGAAGTATTGCTTCAGTACCGCCACAGGGCGGCAGAAAGCATCCGCAACAGGAGCTTATACAGATAGATACCACAAATATATTGTTTATCTGTGGAGGAGCTTTTGACGGACTTGAAAAGATAGTTGAGAACAGACTCTCAAAGGGAAGCATCGGATTCAATTCCGATGTGGTTGAGAAGAACTCAAAGTCGATAGACGAGCTTTTCAAGATGGTACTTCCGGGAGATTTGACCAAGTTCGGACTTATACCTGAGTTTATCGGTCGTGTACCTGTTACGGTATCACTTGATATGCTTGACAAGGAAGCGCTTATACAGATAATGACAAAGCCTAAGAATGCCATCACAAAGCAGTATCAAAAGCTGTTTGAGCTTGACGATGTGAAGCTTGAGTTTGATAAAGGGGCTGTAGAAGAGGTGGCCAACCTTGCACTTGAAAGAAAAATCGGTGCAAGAGGTTTAAGATCCATACTTGAAGGCGTTATGACGGATATGATGTATGAGATACCTTCAGACCCGAATATAGGTATCTGTACCATCACAAAGGAGACAATAGATGGCGGAGAGCCTGATATTGTATACAGAGATAAATCTGTAAGAGCAAAAAAGATAAAAGCAACCAATGAAAACAGCGAAAGCGCTTAGAATTTTACTTACCCTCGGCTATACCGGGGGTATTGTATATATAGGGAGTAAATGAACAGATTAAAAACAATATTGATAAACGGGCAGGTGATTTTTCCGGGAGAAGTGATAGGATTTTCAGCTGATGACAGAGAAAAGCTGAAAATACAACTGGAGGCCTATGATAATGACGAAGAGTTATTTTTATTAAGATTCAAATCAGATAATGATACTGAAAGAAAAAACAGCGAACGCACCGAAACAAACGGTGTTATTGCAAAAGTAGAGAGTGTAAACAGTAAGGATAACGGTATTACGGAGGTTTTAGTAAGAGCTCTTAGAAGAGGAAGATTAAAATCTATAAATCACCTTGCTCCGAATGAATATGAAGCTGATGTGGAAGAGTATGTAGAATCTGAAGAAGGCTTTGAGAGAATGATTAGAAGCCTTCACCTCACTATGAGAGGATATAGTGATGTAAATGAGAGATTTAGAAAGAATTTCCTAAACGACTTACTGGCTATAAAATATTTGCCGAATCTTTTGGACGGGCTTAGACTTGCTTTGAATCTAAACTATGAAAAGAGAAAAATAATCAATGCCGCCAAGACTCCGATAGAAGAGTCAATGCTGCTTATGGAGATAATGAGTGAGGCTATAGACAGAAAAGAGATTTCAGACAGAATCAAGTCGGAGGTGGATAAGGATATTTCAAAAAATCAAAGGGACTACATTCTTAGAGAACATCTAAAGGTGATTCAAAATGAAATGGCAAAAAACAGCGGCTATGAGACTGTCACAGATGAATACGAAGAGAAAATTGAGAATATAAAATTGGCTGACGAGTACAAGGAAAAACTTAAAAAAGATATTTTAAGACTCAATACTTCCGCCAATAACGGCCCTGAGGGAAATGTTATCAGAACATATCTTG
>CAUQKD010000254.1:0-3340 GCA_963518365.1 uncultured Lachnoanaerobaculum sp.
TTTCTTCAGGTTTTAATCTATAAACCGTCTCTTTATCTTTCCAGTTTTTTATTACTTCTTCCACATTCGGACGCTCTTCATCTTCATCATAAATATCCGGATCTGAAAGATTTGCAATACTCTCACGCAAAATCAAAAGTTCAAAATGATAACTCTTTGTCTTTTTATTCTTAGGAAAGACTTCATTCAACCTGTTTTCTTCCCAACTCTTTTGCTCTTCACCGAACGGATACAGCTTTTTATAATATCTGTCCATTTTTTTCTTTTTCTGCTTTGCAGTTTCAAAATTGAACCAATCCGCTATTCCCATATCTTTACCTTGAGTACTTTTCTTCTATTTCAGTGATGATATCAAGTCTGTTTTGATGTCTGCCGCCCTCATACTCTGTAGCAAGGAATGTGTCCACAATCATCTTTGCCATCTCCGAGCCTACCACTCTGGCGCCGAATGCGATAATCTGAGCATTGTTATGAAGTGCCGCCATTTTTGCCGAATAAGGCTCCGAACATACCGCCGCTCTGATTCCCGGCACCTTGTTCGCCGCCAAAGAAATACCGATACCTGTGCCGCAGATAAGTACGCCCTTGTCAAGCTTTCCTGCCGCTATTGCCTCAGCCACATCTCTTCCCGGTACAGGGTAATCACATTTTTCACCTTCTTTTGCACCGAACTCAAACACCTCATGACCGGCTTTTTTCAGATGCTCTATTATAACCTCTCTAAGCTCCACAGCCGCATGGTCATTTCCTACTCCGATTCTCATATTATCTCCTTACTCTCCCAGAAGTTCTTTATAAACTTCCCTTTTTTGTATTCCTCTATCCTTTGCTACAGCCTTCATAGCATCTTTTTTATCAAGCCCTTCCGATATATATTTATCGAAATGCTCCTTTATACTGATTTCTTCAAAGGATTTTTGTCTTTCACTTCTTTTTTCAAGAAGACTTTTTCCCTCTATTACCAGTACATACTCACCTCTGACTGCAACCCTACCCAACTCATAGTCTGCTATTATATTGCTTAAGTTTCCTCTAAGTACCTCTTCTTGAAGCTTTGTAAGCTCTCTTACTATAGATACTCTTCTGTCCCCAAGGTACTCAAAAATTTCCTTTAATGTCTTTATCAGCCTGTGAGGCGCCTCATAGAGTATTATTGTTCTGCTCTCATCCGAAAGCTCGGTTAGTATCTGCTTTTTTTCATTTTTATCGCTTGGTAAAAAACCTTCAAACGAAAATCTTCTTGAACTGATACCGCTTATTGCAAGCGCGGATACCACGGCACTTGCTCCGGGTATAACGGTAACACAAAGCCCCTCTTTGTATGCAATATCCACAAGTTCATATCCCGGATCCGATATCGCAGGCATACCGGCATCCGACACAAATGCAATATTCTTACCTGTCTTTACCTTCTCACACAGTTCATAAGCCTTATCTATCTTGTTGTACTCATGATACGATGTCAAAGGCGCCTTTATGTCAAAATGATTCAAAAGCCTTATTGTATTTCTTGTATCTTCACAGGCAATAATATCCACATTTTTAAGAGTGTCTATTGCCCTTATACTCATATCCGAAAGATTGCCGATAGGTGTAGCCACCAAATATATCTTACCTGCCATATATTTTTAACACCTCGTCCGTATAAACATTTTTATCCTTATATACCACCAAAGGAGGTTCCACATCCATCCAGACTCCCGATCCCTTTGCCCCCTCTATGAGTACAAGATTTGCCTTACTTTCAATATAAGGATGAATAAATCTTATCCTTTTAGGTTCAATCCTGTTTTGCCTCATTGATGCAAATATTTCAGAAAGTCTGCTGGGTCTGTGTATCATAAAAAACTTTCCGCTCTCTTTTAACAGCTTACTTGCAATATTTATTACACTTTCAAGATCTGTAAGTAACTCATGTCTTGCAATTGCCATCGGCAAATCCGGATTTTTTATAGCTGTCGTATCCTTCATATACGGAGGATTTACACAGACACTGTCCACACTGCAATTATTTATATATTTTAATGCATTTGAAATATCGTCATTTATAATATCTATCTTTTCATCAAGCTTATTATAGCTTACACTCCGACTTGCCATATCTGCAATATTGCTTTGTATTTCAATTCCTGTTATCTTTTTTGCCTCGGTCTTTGCACTCAAAAGTATAGGAACTATACCGCTTCCTGTACAAAGGTCCACAACATGACCGTTTTTCTTTACTTTTACAAAATTTGATAAAAGTACGGCATCTATCCCGAAACAAAACTTATCCGGGTCCTGTATAAGGTAAAGCCCGTTGCACTGCAAATCATCAAGCCTCTCTCCACATTCTTCTCTTAATAATTCACCCATGTCTTAAGCTTGTATCCTTATCTCACTTAGTGAATATTCTTCTATTTCCTTTGCATCCTCAGACTTGGTTACAAGCACCTTCACAGTCTGTCTAAGTACACTTGTGGAAACTACCACTCCGGATTCTCCAAGAGGAGTATATACACTTACCCCTTCTCTCGGCATCTTTCCGTTCAAATATTCATAAGTCTCCGCCTCATTTTTTAAGCAACACATCAGCCTACCGCATACTCCGCTTATCTTTGCAGGATTCAGTGAAAGACTCTGCTCCTTTGCCATCTTTATAGATACAGGCACAAAATCTGAAAGGTAGCTGTGACAACAAAGTGCTCTGCCGCATGACCCCATTCCGCCTACCATCTTTGTCTCATCTCTTACACCTACTTGTCTGAGTTCTATCCTCACTCTGAAAATAGAAGCCAGTATCTTTACAAGCTCTCTAAAGTCCACTCTGCACTCGGCCGTAAAATAAAACAGTACCTTTGCATTGTCAAATGTATACTCGGCCGAAATAAGCTTCATAGGCAAATCAAGCTCTATTATCTTTGCCTTACATATATCAAAGGCTTCCTTTTCCTTTTTCATATTCTCCTCATATCTGACAACATCCTCTATATCCGCCTTTTTAATAATCTTCTTTATGGGATTAGTATAGTTTTCACTGAGTTCTCTTGGCCCCAATATTACTCTGCCGCATTCCACACCTCGGTCGGTCTCAGCTATAACTCTGTCGTTTACATCTATATAAATATAATCAGGATCATAGTAGCAGATTTTCCCCACTTCCCTAAACCTAACGCCGATTATCTTCATCATATTCTCCTATTTTCTAAGTCCGATAAAAAGCAATTCCATAACCGTGTCCCCACTTACATTGGAATTCAGTCTGATCTCCGTCTCATCTATCAAGTCTATTATACTATTTATCTTTTGCAGTGTATATTCCCTTGAAAGCCTAAAAATAATGCTTTCTTCTCTTATAAAT
>CAUQKD010000255.1:0-3339 GCA_963518365.1 uncultured Lachnoanaerobaculum sp.
AAAAATAATAAAAAAGTTAGAATTTTATCTGTAGATAATGGCTATTTTATGGTATACTTTGATGGTAGGAAGTTGGATGAAGCTAAACTGCTTGAAGACCTTGTAAGAAATAATGTTTTGGTTAGTGAATTTATAAGAGAGCCGGGCAGTTTGGAGTCATTCTTCATTAAAGTTACCAATCATTCCAATGAAAGTGTGATTTTTAGCAATGAATATTAATCCTATTTACGAAAGGGAGCATAGAGTAAGTACAAGAAGCTTGAGGCTTTCAACAGCTATTTTGGTTTTCAACTTTATTGCGGCGGGGTTTACCTTGATAGAGATGAACGGAGTGGTGGACTATGCCAGAAAGACGTCAAGTATCGACTACACATCCTTTTTGCAAATCTTTAAGATAGTGGTATTTGTGCCGGTTGTGCTGCTTATATTTGTAGGTCCGAGTTTTATATCCGGTGCTATAAGTGATGAAAGGCATAGAGGCACACTTGAGATACTTCTAACCACCAAAATGACTGCAAAGAGTATTGTAACCGGGAAGTTTTTAAGCTTGCTTGCTTCGATAACGATCATTTTGGTATCGCAATTACCTATTACCGCAATGCTTTTTTTATACGGCGGTATAACTGTAGGGGATATTGTAAAGCTTACTCTAAACTTTTTTGTGTTTGTAGTACTTTTGATTTCGATGGGTATTTTTTGCTCAAGCATTTCAAGGAAGACAAGTATAGCTACAGCTTTGCTTTATTTGGCAGTCCTTCTACTTTTTTTAGGAACTTTTGTTCTTTACTTTTTAGCCGCAAATTCATTCAATATGAATGATAAGAATTTTTTTAGTGTAATTTTTATAAAAGTCAGTAAGTTTATTTTGTTATTTAATCCTTTAGTTAGTATGGATTTCTTATTGTCAAAGATTATGGGTGAAGACAGCTCAGATGTGTTGGTAAGCCTCTTTTGGTACAATAACTGGTTTTACATAAATATGTTTTTGGACTTATCCTTATCTGTTATCTTTTTGGCATTATCTGTAGTAAAAATAAAACCACATAGTAAGACTTGGAGGAAGTATGGCAACAGTAATTTATAAATGTAAAAATTGTGGTGGTCCTGTAAAATATTCGGCAACACTTGGAAAGTTCAATTGCGAATATTGTAATACGGTTTATACAGAGGATGAGGTAAAGGCGCTTGATCTCTTGTCGGAAAGAGATGAAGTGGTGGTGAGCGGCAACGGTAACTATGTGGAATACCACTGTCCAAGCTGCGGAGCAAATATAGTTACAGATGAGACAACTGTAGCTACTACCTGCTACTACTGTAACAACCCTATAGTTTTGACGGGCAAACTTGAAAGCTCGCAGATGCCTACAAAGGTCATACCTTTTAAGGTAGACAAAAAGAAAGCACTTGAGTCTTTTGATACCTGGATGAAGAAAAAGAAATTTGTACCGAAGAGCTTTTACAATGATAAAAAAGAGATAGGAGAGATAAACGGAGTATATTTCCCTTATTGGCTTTACAACACAAAAGTATTTGTGGATTTGGACAGAGAAGGCAGCAGAACCTTTACAAGAAGTGAAGGGGATTATAGGGTAACTTACAGGAAGGATTTCAGAATTATAAGAAAGGGAGATGTGGTCGTAAAGAATCTCCCGAAGCTTGCACTTGCAAAGTCGAACAAAGTCTTGGTAGAGTCTGTTTATCCTTTTGACTTTAATACGGCTGTAAAATTTGATGCATCATATCTTAGCGGATTTGTAGCTGAAAAAAAGGATATTGAAAAAGAAGCGCTTATGTCGTCTATAGAAGATGATGTATACAAATACTCTACAAGAGTTGTGGATAAGTCTATGACCGGTGAGAAGGTAAGGATAGTAAATAATGACTTCAGAGTACAAAGAGGCAGGTTTGAGTATGCAATGTTGCCGGTTTGGGCTATATCTTATAATGATAAGGACAGTGATAAGCAGTACTTTTTCAGTGTAAACGGACAGACAGGTAAGGTGGTAGGTAAGTTGCCGCTTGATATGGCCAAGTTATGTCTTACCGCACTTTTTACAATATTGCCGATATTTGCAATAATTACGGCACTGCTTTATTTTACCGACAATATTAAGTCAAATCTGTTTATATACACTTTGATAGGATGTATAGCGGCATATGTTATATATATATTTAAAGTGACATCAGACTACAATATGACATCATCCGCAGTAATAAACAGGGGTGTAAACCAGATCGACTTTAACAATAACTATGCTGAAAAGATAGAGTACTGTAAGGATATAGATCTGGGTACAAGAGTAATTGGAAGAGAGAGAATACGAAGCAATAAATAATGATATTAAAATATAAACTTTATTATTTTTGATATATGTGTTATAGTTTAAACGATCAAAAAACAGGAGTTTACTATGGAAGTCATAAAATATAAAAGTACAAGGGGTGGACAAGAGGTTGTTGATGCATCATATGCGATTTTGAAAGGGCTTGCAGATGACGGCGGACTCTATATGCCTGAGAAGTTTCCAAAGTTTGATTTCAAATTTAAGGAGCTTATGTATAAGGGATATAAAGAGACAGCCTATGAGGTAATGAAGCTTCTTTTGAGTGATTATACAAAAGAAGAACTTATGAATTGTATAGAAAAGGCATACGACGATAAGTTTGATACAAAGGAGATTGCACCGCTTGTAAAGGCTGACGGAGCATATTTTCTTGAGCTTTTCCACGGTGATACCATAGCGTTTAAGGATATGGCACTTTCCATATTGCCGCATTTGCTTACTACAGCGGCAAAGAAAAACGGTATTAAAAATAAGATTGTCATTCTTACAGCCACAAGCGGAGATACGGGTAAGGCTGCAATGTCAGGCTTTTGCGATGTTGAGGGTACAGGTATAATAGTCTTTTATCCTAAGGACGGTGTCAGCAATGTGCAAAGACTTCAGATGGTTACGCAAAAGGGTGACAACACCGATGTGGTAGCTATCCACGGCAACTTTGACGATGCTCAAAGCGGTGTAAAGAGGATATTTGCAGATAAAGAGTTTGCCAAGAAGCTGGAAGAAAGCGGTATTCAGCTCTCAAGTGCAAATTCTATAAACATAGGCAGGTTGGTACCACAGATAGCATATTATGTATATGCATACTTAAAGCTTCTTGAAAACGGCGACATCGACGATAATGAGAAGATAAATGTATGTGTTCCTACAGGAAATTTCGGAAATATTTTGGCGGCATATATAGCAAAGCAGATGGGATTACCTGTCAATAAGCTTATATGCGCTTCAAATGAAAATAAAGTTTTATTTGATTTCTTTGAGAATGGGGTATATGATA
>CAUQKD010000256.1:0-3336 GCA_963518365.1 uncultured Lachnoanaerobaculum sp.
ACAAAAAACTGTTTTTATATCATATACTTTGCAGTTAAGGAATAAAAAAGAACTACAAAGGAGCCGCCACCTAACGATTGATGAACCGTTAAAGCGACAGCCCCTGCATACCTATTTTATATTACTAAGCTTACCCTCAGACATATTTAAAGTAATATATCTTTTATCACTATATATACTGCTGTCATGTGTAACCATTACAAGTATTTTATTCTCATCCATTATATTATCCACATATTCCATTATCAGTTTTCTGTTTTCAATTGACAGTGATGAAAAAGGTTCATCAAGTATCAAAACAGACGGATCATTTACCATTGCCCTTGCCAAAGCGACAAGGTGCTTTTCTCCACCTGACATCTGAAAAACTTTCTTTTTAAGCAGCTTTTCAATTCCAAGTATCTCGGCAATTTCAATAACTCTTTTCTTTCTTTCAAAATATCTGTATTTTTTTGAATAGATAAGCGGAATAAATATATTATTGTATGCACTTTCATTCTCAAGAAGTTTATTATCTTGAAACATAAATCCGAAGACTTCATTTCTAAGCCTTGCAATATCACTTCCCGTCATACTTAATACATCTTTTCCATCTATTCTGTATGTACCTGAAAAGTTTTTGTCAAGGAGTCCAAGAATTTTTACAAATGTGGTCTTTCCACTGCCGTTTTCTCCAAATATAATATACCTTTTCCCAACATCAAATGTAGCACTGCAACCGTCAATAATATTTTTATCTGAATTTATATAACATTTTTTTATATCAATCATTTCAATCATTGCCGGTCACTCCTTTCTGACAAAAAATCATCATTTAAAGTGGCAATCACATTAACTATAAGCATTATCAGTAGAAAAAACAAAGATATTACTACTATGAGTGCAGCAACAAAATCCCATCTGAATCTGCTTAAATAAAACAGTATCAAAATATCTGCCGATATCACCACAAAGCTCATAGCAAAATTTCTGATTATAATATCCCTTTTTCTTGCCCCATATGTCATATGTATCATAAACACTTTGTGCATTTTATTCTTTATATGCTCTAAAAATATAAAAAGCACTGAAATGATTTCAAGTATAATAAATGTTACATAAATAAGCACATAACTTATTATGAAATTCATCTCTTTAAAATCCTTGGTTATCTTATTCACTTTAAGATAAAATGATGAATCTTTAAAGACTTGTATAAACTTATCTACAACACCATTTTTTATATCTTCCTTGCTAAAATAAGTTCCCTCAACTATTGAATCAATATCCAAAATTGAAATACTGTAATCTTCAAATCTTTTATATTTATTATCCTTAACCTTTATACATATACTTTCCTCACCTTGACCTTGAGAAAAAGAATCAAGCCACTCTCTGCCATATCCTTGATAAACCAAATCATCTACAACTTGTTTCCAAGTGATAATATCGCCCTTGACATCTCCTTTAAAATAACTGTTATACTCTCTTTCAGGCAGTATCCATATATATTCACCGCCATTACATACCAAAACACTTATATCCGTAGTAATTTTACTTGATTTATAAACCGTAGTAAACGTAGCTATACCGCCATCTTTATACACCCTATCCAACTTTTCAAGGATATTCTTTCCTTCATCACCTTTTTCATCTACAAATTTTATAGGAACAAGATGCATATATCCAATCCCCTCGGTCATAGACAGATCGTCTTTAAAAGATAATGTTGCAGCTACTAAAACAATAAGTAAGGATGCCGTTATAACAAAGAAGCTTAAAGCAATCATTTTATTTTTTATAGCATCTTTTATACCCAGCAACATATCAGTCAGCATATATTACCTCATCTCCCTTGAATATCTAAGAAATCCAAATATATATACTCCTGTTATACATAATAAAAATAATAATAAAAATATAGAGTCAACAACTATATAATCAAAGATACTCATTATTCCTTCTTTTATCAGGCCTAAATATATCCAAATCCCAAAAGATGCCACCATACTTATTAATACAATATGAAAAATACTATATTTTAAAATAAGCTTATACATTTTAAAAAAATCGGCACCACATACTCTGCCGATATAAATATATTCTTTATACTTCCATAAGTATATCACGGAGGTGTATATGAACACCGATAATGATGCCACCGCACAATATAATATAAACCTCTCATATTTTCTGTAATTTGACACTGCATGAATAAATGCCTCTATCACCGGTTTTGCCTTCTTTTCAGATATCTCTGTAAATCCGTTCTCTTTTAGTACTTCAGATACCTTTTCTTAATCATCAATTTTTTCAGTTTCCGGCACATCTACATATATCTTCCTTATAATATTGCTTTTTAATGTAAAGATATTTTTAAATACTGCAAATTCATCAGTAGGATATGATCCCTCAAGAAAACCATATCCTACTGAAACGATATCAAGCGCCCCTATAATATCTATATTATAGGTATCGGCTGCTCTTTTCATTCCTTTTTTTACTACATACGGGCTTAGCTTTCCGCTTTTAAACATAGTATCAATATTTATAAGGGCTACTCCTGTATCGGTCTTTTTTATATAGTCCTCATTTGAAAAGTATCTTAAATATCTTGGATCAAGTACTTTTGTGGAATTTACAAAATAGTACATACCCGGGTCATAAAGTCCTACAACCTTACTATCTGATGTCTGTGCTACAAGCACTACATTTCGCTCAAGCAAAAAATCCCAATCAAAATTTTTAACCTTTTCGGTAGGGACAAATATCCTTCTGGTTTCCTGTAACTCATACGGTATTGATATAGTATTTCCAACCACATAATTGGCGGCAATCAATATGATCGAATTCACTGCAAATATCAAAATATAAAATATTATATTTTCCTTTACAAAACTTTTCATACTGTCCCCACCTTTGGTAATCTTACTCAACAACTATATTTCTACTGATAAGAGTATCTACCTCATTCCCAACAGAATTTACTGTACTGCCGTCTGCAACAGCATAACTAACTGAATATTTCGCTGTGGTCTTAGGTCCATTATTCCATTTATCTTTTACTTTACTATGTTTTATAATTTGCTTACCACGTTTCTATAACTCTTTGGATTAACGCTTAACATAAACACAGATAAAATTTAGTCCTCTATAATATTCGTATCTGCCAACCATTTACAGTAATTATACATAGTATTCCTAATATGTTCAATATTAAATATTTACAAATATATTTGTATATATCGTATAAAAAAATTAGTTGTTCTGATTCCATTGTAGTGACAACAAAATTACAGTCATTATCTTCGCAAGCTTTGTATAAATCAGGAGAAGCAAAACCGCTATCACCACGAA
>CAUQKD010000257.1:0-3322 GCA_963518365.1 uncultured Lachnoanaerobaculum sp.
AATATGATATAGTGCTTTTGGATGTAATGTTGCCTGAGATGGACGGTATGGAAGTCTGTCAGGCTATAAGAGAGTTTTCGGAGATGCCCATTATTATGCTGACCGCAAAGGGCACCGATATGGATAAGATACTGGGGCTTGAATACGGTGCCGACGACTATATCACAAAGCCTTTCAACATACTTGAGGTCAAGGCAAGGATAAAGGCTATAATAAGAAGAAATTCAAAAAAGTCAAAGGCGGCAGATAAAAACGACAGAATAATAGAGGTGTCCGACTTGAAGCTTGACCTTGACAGCAGAAGAGTCTTTGAAAAGGGAAAGGAAGTCAACCTTACCGCAAAGGAGTTTGATATCTTGGAGTTGCTTACTCAAAATCCTGACAAGGTGTATTCAAGGGAACAGCTTTTAAATATTGTTTGGGGCAATAAATTGCATGAGGCAGGTGATGTAAGGACTGTGGATGTACATGTGAGAAGACTTAGAGAAAAGATTGAGCCGAATCCGAGCGAGCCTAAGTATATCCATACCAAATGGGGTGTGGGATACTATTTTAAGGAATAGTTATGAATATAAATATAGTTGTGGTGGGCAGTATTAAAGAAAAATTTTATCGAGATGCCATAGATGAATATGTAAAGAGACTCTCAAGGTATGTGAAACTGAGTATTACAGAGGTAAAGGATGAAAAGACTCATGCAAATGCAAGTGCATCTGAGGAAGATAAGATAAAACAGATTGAGGCGGAGCGTATCTTATCAAAGCTTAACAACAGCTATGTGGTGGTTCTTGCAATTGACGGTAAGAAGTATACCTCGGAAAGTTTTGCAAAGAGGATGGAAAATTATGACATCTTGTCAAAGGGGAACCTCACATTTGTTATAGGAGGATCTTTAGGACTTCACGAGAGTGTACTTAAGAGAGCCGATGAAAGGCTGAGTTTTTCGGATATGACCTTTCCGCATCAGCTGATGAGGGTTATATTGCTTGAGCAGATATACAGAGCATACAGAATAAGAAATAATGAACCGTATCATAAATGAGGGCAATGCCCTCATTTTGATTTTTAAGATAAAATCAACAGCCTTGAAAATAACTTTTTGATAGGATATACTATTGTAGAAAACTAGGAGGAAATATGGTTAAATTATACAATGGCGGTGCTTACTTAATAAACGGTAATACACTTATTGAAGAAAATGATAAAGATAAAATAAAATCGGTTACAGGAAAAGAGATAGATAAGGAAGAGGCAAGAAAGGGAAGTATTGCTTATAATATATTGAAGGCTCACAATACATCGGGAAATATGGACAAGCTCAGACTTAAGTTTGATGCTATGGCTTCACATGATATTACCTTTGTAGGAATAATACAGACAGCCAAGGCAAGCGGTATGGAAAAATTTCCGCTACCTTATGTTTTGACCAATTGTCACAATTCACTTTGTGCAGTAGGCGGAACTATAAATGAAGACGATCATATGTTCGGACTTTCCGCTGCAAAAAAGTATGGCGGAATATATGTACCTCCTCATATAGCGGTAATTCATCAGTATATGAGAGAGGCGTTTGCAGGTTGCGGCAAGATGATACTGGGTTCGGATTCACACACCAGATACGGCGCTCTCGGAACAATGGCTATAGGTGAAGGCGGCGGAGAGCTTGTAAAACAGCTTTTGCAGGATACTTATGATGTAAACAGACCTGAAATAATTGCAATTTATCTGGAGGGAGCACCGAAGGCAGGTGTAGGACCGCAGGATATCGCACTTGCAATTATTGGTGCGGTGTTCAAAAACGGTTATGTAAAGAACAAGATAATGGAGTTTGTAGGACCGGGAATCGCGTCTATGACTACAGATTACAGAAATGGTGTGGATGTAATGACTACCGAGACCACCTGTCTGTCATCCGTTTGGGAGACAGATGAGGATACAAAGAAGTTTTTAAGTGTGCACGGAAGAGTCGGTGATTACAAACAGTTAAAGCCTGCAGATGTGACATACTATGACGGAGTGGTATATGTAGATCTTTCCACAATAAAGCCTATGATTGCATTGCCTTTCCATCCGAGCAATGTTTATGAGATAGATACTCTTAATGAAAACTTGGAAGATTTGTTGCATGAGGTCGAAGTTGAGGCGGTAAAGATTGGCGGAGAGGCCGGAAAGGGCTTAAAGCTTGTCGATAAAATCGAGAACGGAAAGCTTCGTGTATCACAGGGTATCATAGCCGGTTGTGCAGGCGGTACATATTCAAATGTAATGGAAGCCGCACATATTTTAAAGGGACATAGTACAGGATTTGATGAGTTTAACTTAAATGTATATCCTTCATCACAGCCGGTATTTATAGAGACTACAAGAAATGGTGCGGTAGCGGACCTTATGGAGAGCGGCGCCGTTGTAAAGACGGCTTTTTGCGGTCCTTGTTTCGGTGCGGGGGATACACCTGCAAACAACGGATTGTCAATAAGACATACTACAAGAAACTTCCCTAACAGAGAGGGTTCAAAGCCGGGTTCAGGACAGATGTCCGCTGTAGCGCTTATGGACGCAAGGTCTGTAGCGGCGACTGCAAGAAATAAAGGTATATTAACAACTGCTACAGAGTATGCCGATGACTATGTTGTGCCTGAGTACCACTATGATGATACGATATACAAAAACAGAGTATATAACGGATTCGGTAATGCACATGAGGACAGCAATCTGGTATACGGCCCTAATATCAAGGACTGGCCTGAGATGACTGCACTTACAGACAATATACTTTTAAAAGTCTGCTCAAAGATACTTGATGATGTTACAACTACAGATGAGCTTATACCTTCAGGTGAGACATCTTCATACAGATCCAATCCGCTTGGACTTGCGGAGTTTACACTTTCAAGAAGAGATCCTGAATATGTAGGCAGAAGCAAGAAGGTGGATGTTATAGAGAAGGCAAGAAGAAGCGGAGCCGACATTTTAAGGGACAATGCCGAATTAGCCGATGTGTTTGATAAGATAAAGACAATTGAAGGCTTTTCAAATATAGTTGCAAACAATACCGAGATAGGCAGCATGATTTATGCAAAGAAGCCGGGTGACGGTTCTGCCAGAGAGCAGGCTGCAAGTTGTCAAAGAGTAATAGGCGGACTTGCAAATATTGCTAAAGAGTATGCCACAAAGAGATACCGTTCAAATGTTATGAACTGGGGTATGCTGCCTTTCCTTTTGGATGCAGAACCTGATTTCGAGGTGGGAGATTATATCTTCGTACCGAATATCAAGTCTCATCTAAGGGGTGATATGTCAAAAATTCCTGCCTATATAATAG
>CAUQKD010000258.1:0-3313 GCA_963518365.1 uncultured Lachnoanaerobaculum sp.
CAAGACGAGCAAATCATTTTCAATCCGATAGACCAATAGCCAATACGGCTGAATGTGGCACTCACGATGACCACCCCAGTTTCCGGTTAAAGCGTGGTCTTTATTCTTTTCCGGAAGCTGTTCGCTGCTTGCCAATTTGCGAATGATATCGTCCAGAAGGTCAATATCAAGATGACGTTTCATCGCCAGCTTGTAGTCCTTCTTAAATTGATTTGTCCAAACAATGTCTAAATGTTTAATCATTCTTTTAACGCCCTCAATGCTTCCTCTATATCAGAGTAGCGTTTTACAGACGGATCACGGGCAATGCGTTCTGCTTCCAGCATTGCTGCCATCGTTTCCTTGTTCGGTTGCTCCATGCGAACATCAAAAGGAAAACCGCCGACACGGATCGACTGACGAAGAAACACATTGATAGCGGTAGTAAGGTTGATGCCTAATTCACCATACAGTGCTTCGCACTGTTTCTTGATGTCGCTGTCCATACGGACACTGAAATTAGTTGTGGTAGCCATAAATTTCAACTCCTTTCCTTGCTATTGCAGTTATATTATATGTTGATTGCATTGCATAGTCAACCTATTAGACGCAAAATTTACAGAAAAGATTATAATTATTTTTGGAGGAACAGCCTATTTAATGTATTTGAAGAGATAAAAATCAATGTTACTACCGGACAGGCGGCAGAGATATACGGCATTCAGGTCAACCGTCACGGCATGGCAGTCTGCCCGTTTCACAATACAAAAATCTAAAACTGCGTGTGGAATGTAAGGTTATTTATCTTGCTCACTAACTTGGTCACTGACTAAGTTGGTATTTACGCTTTTTATGATGCTCCTGAAGCCGGTTGCTATTGAGGAGAATTCAGGCTTATATAGAATCATCTTCAGTGCCTCGTTGGGAAACCAACGGGGTATTTTTTTACTCTAATACGGCTGCATAGGACGCTGAAAAGTCAAAACGAACCGCAGGTAGTCCTGCAAGGACAACCAAAGTGCGCCTACGAGGCCAACGCGAAACCGGAGGATTCTTGTTAAACTTACTTTGTAAGGATGAAAGTCCGGATGTCCCTTGAAAACTGAATACTCATTCTTCGGGTACATTCCTGTTTGGTCGAGCTTTCGACTGCACGCCATGAAGCCCATCGGGGCGATGGCGGTTTCGCAGAAGCAAATGCCGGATTGCAACCGGCGGCGGTGCCAAAGCCGGACAGGGACAATGATCCAAGAAAAAAGTGAAAACAACAGGATTTAATATAGCTGATAATGCCACCATTTGGAAAGTAACAATAAGAAGCGAAGTCAGGCAGTATTGCTTTGATAATAACAGGGTTCGTATAGATTGGAATTTTGATTCAGACGGAGCGAACGGATTTGTAAACGATATGGTTGCAGGTGACATTATAATCAGTACCGACGGGAATAGGAAACGTATAAACGGTATTGCGGTTATCACAGATGATGAAGCATATGAGCTTAAAACTGAGGCAGATAAAACCACAAGAGATGTTAAGTGGTTGGCCGTGGGTATTGATGCAGATATTACAGATATTAATGCGGGTAAAATACTTCATAGAATGACAGTTGCAAGAGTTCCTAAGATGAAAATCTCGGATATAGTGGAGTTGGCCGGAAAGGTAAATAATAATCTTGGATGAAGTGATAGATCGTCAGGAAGTAAAACAAAGAATAGAAATTTAATTTTAAGTATTTCAATTGCGTAAAATTAGGTGTATAATAATCTAAAATTATAATGAAAAGGAGTTAAGCTATGAAAGCTGATTATGATATAGTTGTTATCGGTTTCGGAAAGGCGGGAAAGACACTTGCGGCTAAGTTCAGTAAAGCAGGTAAAAGTGTTGCTTTGATTGAGAAAGATAAAAATATGTATGGAGGTACATGCATAAATGTAGGTTGTATTCCTTCAAAGCGACTTATAACGGATGCGTCAAAATCTCAAAACGGAAAGTTTGATAAAAAAGCACAGTACTATAAGGAGGCGGTTGCTGAAAAGAAGAAACTTACAGCCGCTCTTAATAAGGCTAATTATGACAAGATAGCAAGTGCAGGTGTGGACATTATTGACGGAACGGCGTCATTTAAAGATAATCACCATATCATTGTTTTAACTAAAGACGGAAATGTGGAAATTAAGGCTGAGAAGTTTATTATAAACACAGGGTCGGTTACTGTAATACCAAAGATTGAAGGAGCTGACAGTAAGGGTGTGTATGCATCAGAGTCTATTATGAATCTTGAAGAATTACCTAAAAGACTTACTATTGTAGGTGGCGGTTATATAGGACTTGAGTTTGCTTCTATGTATGCAGATTTCGGAAGTAAGGTAACTGTAGTTCAGGATGGAGATGTATTCTTGCCTAGAGAAGATGAGGATATTGCAAAGGCTATCCGTGATGTATTGGAAGCGAAATCTGTAGAGATAGTTACAGGTGCAAAGGTGACCAAAGCCGAAGAGGGCAAATTATATTATGAGGTTTTAGGAGAGTCAAAGACTTTAGACTCCGATGCGATTTTACTTGCTGTAGGTCGTAGACCGAATACAGACGGTCTGGGATGTGAAAATGCAGGTATTAAGCTTACTGACAGAGGTGGCGTAGTTACCGATGAGCATTTAAAGACAAGTGTGGATAATATCTGGGCTGCAGGTGATGTTTGCGGTAAGCTTCAGTTTACATATATTTCACTTGATGACAGCAGAATCATATGGGATGAAATAATGGGAGAGGATAAGAGAACTACAGAAAACAGAGGAGCATTCTCTTATTCGGTATTTATCAATCCGCCGTTCTCAAGAGTCGGAATGAGTGAAAGGGATGCAAAGGCGGCAGGAGTTGAATACAAAGTTTTAAGCTTAAGTGCAAATGCTATTCCGAAGGCTAAGGTCTTAAGAAAAACAGACGGACTGTTAAAGGCTTTTGTTACAGCTGACGGTACAATTTTGGGTGCTGAGCTTTTCTGTGAAGAGTCTTATGAGATGATTAACTTTATAAAACTGGCAATGGACCACGGTATCAAAGCAAAGGATATAGCAAACTTTATATTCACACATCCTACAATGTCTGAAAGTTTAAACGATTTGTTTGCAATGTAATATAGATATTTTTAAATTTGTACTTGCAATATAAAAAAAATCCTGTATAATATTACACAGCTAACAACTCAGTTTGCTATGAATGATATTTATTTCTTGGATAGAATGCTCAAAGACGAGTCTTGGGGGCATTCTATCTTTTTTAATATCAATGCATTCTGGTTGATATTAAATGAAAGGATGTGCCCGAATATTTTAT
>CAUQKD010000259.1:0-3303 GCA_963518365.1 uncultured Lachnoanaerobaculum sp.
TACACTTATCCACACCCTATAATAATACTAATACTAAAATATATTTAAATATTTGACATGGCAAAGCGTCGCTTGTTTTTGCCAAAGCCGGAGGAAAAATGAATTTAAAATTTCAAAAAGCACAATTGGTAAATGCACTCAGTATAGTTATGAAAGCCGTATCTACCAAGACATCAAGCGTTATTTTAGAATCAATACTTATAAGTGCATCAGATAACAGAGTTGTTTTAGATGCTACAGACACGGAACTTTCAATTCAAACAGAGGTTGACGCTGTAATAGTAAAAGCAGGAGGTGTTGTACTTAATGCCAAGCTTTTTTCTGAAATTGTCAGAAAGTTCGACAGTACCGAATCTTTGATAGAGTTGGATGTTGACAATGACTTTAAAACTACAATCAGATGTGAACAGGCGGTATTTAATATTATGGGCATCGATCCGGTAGAATTTATACCGATGCCTAAGATTGACAGAGATGCTTTTATAAGTTTGTCTCAGTTCAGTCTAAAGGAGGTAATCCGTCAGACAGAATTTTCGACTGCAATAAGTGATATTAACAGAATGATGGGCGGTGAGCTTATAGACGTAAAGAACAATGTTGCAAAGTTTGTGACTCTTGACGGACACAGAATGTCTATCAGAAATATTGAGCTTATGGGCGAATATGAAGATCAAAAATGTGTGGTACCTATAAAATCCTTACAGGAAGTCATGAGGATAATAGGCAGTGACACTCAAAAGAATGTTAATATATATTTTTCAAAGGATCATATACTTTTTGAGTTTGACAGAACGTTGGTGCTTTCAAGAATTCTTGACGGAGAATTTTTCAGAATTGAGAGTATGTTGTCAAATGACTATAATACAAAGGTAAATGTCAGCAGGCTTAAATTACAAAGTGCTATTGAGCAGTCTATGATACTTATCAGAGAGAATGAGCATAAGCCTATGATACTTGATATTGAAAACGGTATGCTAAAGCTGTCCGTAAATTCCTCACTCGGATTTATGGATGCCAAGGTGAATATTGAAAAGAGCGGAAGTGATCTTAAGATTGCCTTTAACCCTAAGTTTTTGGTAGATGCACTTAAAGTTATTGATGACGATTTTGTAAATATATATTTTACAAATGCAAAGTCTCCGTGCTTTATAAGAGATGATAAGAATACATACACATATCTTATATTGCCGGTTAATTTTATCGGATAGGAGTAATATGCAGGAAGTAAGAATTAGAGATGAATATATAAAGCTTGAGCAGGCTATGAAGCTTGCAGGTGCCGTGTCTATGGGCTCTGAAGCCAAGATGGTAATACAGGCCGGTGAAGTTTTGGTAAACTCCGAAGTGGAGCTTAGAAGAGGTAAGAAGCTCAGAGACGGAGATATTTTCACATACGAAAACAATGATTATAGAATCGTTGGAGCTTAAGGACTACAGAAACTATGAGAATTTGGATATAAAGCTTTCAAGCGGAGTAAATATATTCTACGGTGACAACGCACAGGGAAAGACCAATATTTTGGAGTCCATATACCTTGCCACCACTTCAAAATCTCATAGAGGAAGTAAGGATAAGGATATCATAAGATTTGGTGCAGGTGAGTCACATATAAAGCTTATGATAAAGAAAATGGATGCGTCTGTCAGGCTTGATATGCATATAAAGAAAAACAAGGCTAAGGGAGTGGCCATCAACGGCATCCCGATAAGGAAGCTGAGTGAGCTTTTCGGTACCTGCAATGTGGTATTTTTCTCACCTGAGGATTTGAATATCATAAAGAGAAGTCCCAAGGAGAGAAGAAATTTTGTAGATATGGAGCTTTGTCAGCTGAATAAGGTCTATGTGTCCGCTTTGGTTACTTACAATAAGGTGCTTGATCAAAGGAACAAGCTTCTTAAGGAAATAGGCTTTAAGCCCGGATTGGAGGACACTTTAGATATCTGGGATATGCAGCTTGTAAAGTACGGAGCGAATTTGATTGCGTACAGAGAAGAATTTATAAAAAAGCTCAATGAAGTTATCTTAGGTATACATTCACTGCTTACAGGCGGTGAGAAAATAAAAGTTGTATATGAAAAAAATATAGAAAAAGAAGCTTTTGAAGTCGAGTTGAGAAAATCAAGAGCAAATGATATAAAGTATAAGACTACCAATGTCGGGCCTCACAGAGACGATTTTTCATTTTTCTTAAACGGTGATATGGATTTAAAGAAGTTCGGTTCACAGGGGCAGCAAAGAAGTCTGGCACTTTCACTTAAGCTTTCCGAGATAGAGCTTATTAAGGGCAGATACGGCGAGTTTCCGGTATTATTGCTTGATGATGTATTATCAGAGCTTGACGGCAAGCGTCAAAGTCATCTGCTTGAGTCTATAAGGCATATACAGACCCTTATTACCTGTACCGGTGTTGAAGATTTTTTGAATAAATCTTTGGATATCGGCAAGGTGTTTAATGTAACAAACGGTATTGTAAAAGAATCTGAATATAAATAATATTGTATACAAAGATTTTGTAAATAGAATAGTATTAGTCATAAATGCATTTTTCTTTATGTATTTTTATACAGATACAAAATAAGTGAGAAAATATATTAATTGTTTAATTTTAATATATTTATACAATTTTTTTAAAGTAATATATAAAAAAATAATGTTAAAATCTTTGTAAAATTCAGTTAAAATTTGCATCGTTAAAAATTTTATGATATAGTACTGCCCATAAATTTACTTAGGTCTATTTATAAACTGATTTTGGAGGTTATATTTTTAATGAGCAAAAAGAAGATTAATACATTTATAGGATCAATCGGAGCATTTATCGGAGTTTTAGTATTTTTATCTTATATACCACAGATTATAGCAAATATAGGCGGTGCAAAATCTCAGCCGCTACAACCACTTGTAGCGGCTGTATCTTGTTTGTTATGGGTAATTTACGGATTAACCAATGAACATAAGATAGATTATATTCTTATAATACCGAACGCTGCAGGTGTCATTTTCGGATTCCTTACTTTTATAACAGCTTTATAAATATTTATTTTAAGGGGTGCATTGCACCTCTTTTTTCTTATTATATAGTGGTTTCATATTTCAAAAAAAAATGTTATAATATAACGGCGAAATTTTATTGTAGATGAGGAGCAATCCTAAAGATAAATTAAAGGAGTGTGGTATGAGTACAGAGTATGGAGCATCCCAAATACAAATACTTGAAGGATTAGAGGCAGTGAGAGTAAGACCCGGAATGTATATCGGTTCAATATCATCAAGAGGTCTTCATCATCTTGTTTATGAGATAG
>CAUQKD010000260.1:0-3287 GCA_963518365.1 uncultured Lachnoanaerobaculum sp.
CCCATAAGCTGTACTCTAAAGTGCTCCATACCTGTAACTCTGACGGAAGCCTCTCTTACAGCTGCAAATGCTTCAGGCAGGATGTCATCAAGTGTTTCTCCATCCGCCAATCTTTGTTTGAACTTAGGTGTAAGTTCTCTTAATTCCTCATCACTCATGGCCTGCATAGTAGGGCGCAGACTCTCTATCTTATCAATAGTAGGTTCTATCAGTCTAAGCTCTCTTTCACTATGTGTACCGAATATTTTCTCAATAAAATTCATTATGGTTTCTCCAAAAATAAATTAGACTTAACAATATCTATTATATAGTATATAGATTATTGCAAAAGTGTCCACTAATCAAGCTATTTTAGCACTTAGAAAGGACTTTATCAACTTTTAGAAGAAATATTCATATTATGTTCACATTATAGACTGTGTTATGTAAAGTAAAAGTCAAAAATGTAAGTAATGAAGTAAAATTCCATATAGAAAATAAGTAAAGGAAGTTGTAAAATAGAAAGGGTAAACTTTTAGGAGAGAATATGACAGAGAGAAAAGAAAATCGTATGGGAGTAATGCCTATAGGTAAGTTACTGTTTTCTATGAGTACACCTATGGTAATTTCGTTTTTGGTACAATCACTTTATAACATAGTGGACAGTATATTTGTGGCAAGATATAGCCCCGATGCACTGGCGGCGGTATCTTTGGCATATCCTATACAGATACTTATGATAGCGGTATCTGTAGGTACGGGAGTCGGTGTAAATGCATTGCTTTCCAGATCTCTTGGTGAAAGAAACAGAAAAAAGGCAAAGCAGACCGCCGATAATGCCATATTATTGGGAATACTGGCTTCAATCGCATTTGCACTTTTCGGTGCATTGGGCACAAAGCTGTTTTTTGACTCACAGACTAAGAGTGAGAGTATCAGACAGCTGGGATATTCATATTTGTTCGTTGTCACAATATTTTCATTCGGGCTTATTTTGGAAGTGACATTTGAGAGAATCTTGCAGTCTACAGGAAAGACTATCTACAACATGGTTACTCAAGGTGTGGGAGCAATTATAAATATAATTCTGGATCCTATACTTATTTTTGGATTTTTTGGAGTACCAAAGCTTGGAATAGCGGGTGCGGCAATCGCCACTGTTACCAGCCAGATAATTGCAATGATATTATCCTTTATCTTTAATATGAAATATAATGAAGACGTGGATATAAGGTTCGGTACTCATATATTTAAGCCTGATTTCGATATTATTAAGGAAATATACAGGGTAGGAATACCGTCTATAGCAATGCAGTCCATGTCAACTCTTATGATGCTCGGACTGAATAAGATTTTGGTGACATATTCGGATATGGCGGTAAATGTACTGGGAATATACTATAAGCTCCAAAGCTTTGTATTTATGCCGATATTCGGTCTAAATAACGGAATGACACCGATTGTAGCTTTCAACTACGGTGCTAAGAATAAGGACAGAATAATAAAAGCACTGAAATATTCATTTATGACATCAATCGTTATAATGGTGATAGGAACCGCAATATTTTGGATTTTTCCGAAAGAGCTTATGATGCTTTTCAGCCCTAATGAAGAAATGATGAAGCTTGGCATACCGGCACTTAGAATATGCAGTCTTTGTTTTATTTTGGCGGCATTTGACGTAATAGCCATTGCCACTTTCCAATCACTTGGCAACGGTATGTACGCACTCTATGCTTCATTTTTAAGACAATTGGTGCTTATACTTCCTTTTGCCTATGTACTTTCAAAGGTGTTCGGACTTGAGTCTGTATGGTATTCCATTCCGCTTGCGGAACTTGGATGTGCATTTTTTGATATCTATTTGATGAAGAAGATATATAAGCAGAAAATTGCGAAGTTATAAAAGATTGATAGCTAGATATTTTAGTAAAATATTTTACTTTAAATATCTAGCTATTTATTAATTATGATGCCAGTCTTTATTATATTTATGTTCATCTATTGTAGAAACCAGTATAGCATCTATTAAAGCAACTACAGCAAATACGATATACGCATATCTAAGATTATTTGTCAAATTTAGAACAATACCGTTTACAGCAAAGCAAAGTGCAGTAATTAGTCCTTGAATTGGGAATATAACACTGTTTACCATATCAAACTCATGACGTCCGAAAATAGATGCAGGAAGAGAGGTGGTAAAGTTTGCGCTACCTCCAATACCCATTCCAATCATAAATATTGAAAGGTATATACCGAATTTTGTTTCACTTACATTTGAAATAAGCGCTACAGCATACCAGATACCAAATAGTATCATGGTCTTTTTTGTACCGAGCTTATCATCAAGGATACCGATAAGCCATGAACCGACAACTCCTATAAGAGCAACAACAGTCATTATGGAAATAGCGGTAGTTTGACTGAAGCCAAGAGACATATTTCTTACAACAAGCTGACTCATAACACCTACAGAGCATATCTGAAAAAATCCTGTGGTTATTGCTGCTATCCAAAGTTCTTTTGTCTTTAGAAGACTAGCGACAGTCCATTCTTCCTTTATATTGGTGTCTGTAAAGTATTCTCTTTTATAAACAGATTCGCTTACGTTATCCGGTAGCATATTTCTTTCTGCCGGAGTATTTCTTATAAAAATAAGACCAAGTATACCGACAACAATTGCACCAATAGCAAGAGGAATAACTCCCAATTCAATACCGAACTTTGCTACAAGTAGTGTTATAATTGGAACATAGAATGCTGAGGCAAGATTATGTCCCATTGTGGTATATCCCATTACTATACCTTTTTTCTTTGGAAACCACTGTGCTACAAGAGTACCTCCTGCAATATATCCTGCACTCATTACAGATCCAACTACAAGACACATAAATATAGTGTATAGTGCAAGATTTGGTGCGTTGGCAATTCCGATATATGAAAATCCTGCAATAATCATAAAAATACCGGAAGTGTTTCTGGCACCGATTTTTCTATTAAGCTGACCGATAAATATGAAGAAAATAACTCCAACTATACCGGCTATAGAATTCATGTTTAGAACAGTACCGGGCTGAACCCCAAGTCTTGCGGCAACGGCAGGAGCTGAGATATTTGATCCGTCATTAACAAATCCTACATAGAACCAGAACATCAATAAACAGTAAATAATAGTGAGCCAGCCATAGGCCCCAAAATTTGTTACAGAATACTTATTATCATCGGATATAGGTATTCCGGTTGTGCGTTCGTTCATAAAAATCTCCATTCCGCGGACAAGCCGCGGCACAAATAGTAATGAAAGT
>CAUQKD010000261.1:0-3285 GCA_963518365.1 uncultured Lachnoanaerobaculum sp.
ATATAATTTTAATACTTTGGGTTGCCTTTACGGCGGTACTTTTAGGTTGGGTGGTGGCGGCAAGCTTGTCCACTACTGCGGATATATTCTCGGGAGATATTTTAGGATTTAAAACGGGACTTCATTTTGAGAATTATGCCAAGGCATGGGTATCATCAAATGTTTCGGTATTTTTTGTCAATTCACTCATTTATGCGGTTTTATCCTGTGCATTTATTATCCTTGTATGTGCACCATATGCCTATGTTTTGCAAAGGTTTGAATTTAAGGGAAGAAAGCTTATCACTTCCGCACTGGCGGGAACTATGGGTGTACCACTTATAATGGTAATAATACCTTTGTATACCTTGGTGGCGGGAGCAGGAATGCTTGGTAATGCTTTTTCAAACAGAATAGTACTTATAGTTTTGTTTGTAGCCATAAAGGTACCATATACAACAACTTTTCTTATGGCATACTTTGCAAATATATCAAGTGCCTATGAAGAAGCGGCTGCAATAGACGGATGTCATCCAATAAAGGCTTTTTGGCTGATTGTATTTCCGTTAGCACAGGGCGGAGTTGTAACGGTAACAATTTTTAATTTTATAGCAATATGGAATGAATATTTCCTTTCACTTTTGTTTGTAAATTCAGAGAAACTAAGACCTGTAGCACTGGGATTATTCTCAATGATTAACGGAATGAAATACAGCGGTGACTGGTCAGGCTTATTTGCTTCCGTAATAGTTGTATTTATTCCGACATTTATACTCTACATCGGACTTTCAAAGAAGATTATAGGTGGAATAACCGGAGGCGTGAAGGGATAGGAAGGATAGCAATATGAATTTATTGTTTGTTTTTGCAGATCAATGGAGAGCCGGAGCGATGGGATATGCAAAGGAAGATCCGGTTAAAACTCCTAATATGGATAATTTTTGCAAAGAGTCAACCTATTGCGACCATACTTTCAGCACTTTTCCGGTTTGCTCTCCTCATAGAGCCAGTCTTATGACCGGAAAATACCCGCTGTCATCAGGATTTTTTACAAACTGTAAGAAGGGATTATCTTTAAGACTAAAAGATGAAGAAATTTGTGTAGGTCAGGTACTGAAAAAAGCCGGTTATGAAACCGCATATATAGGGAAATGGCATTTAGATGAACCTGAGCAAAATATCTGTGAATTTCCAAAGTCAGGTGCAAGAGATTGGGATGCATATACTCCTCCGGGAGTAAGAAGGCATGGGTTTGACTATTGGTACTCATACGGTACTTATGATATGCATTTATCTCCACATTATTGGCATGACAGTGATGAGATGATTAAGGTAAACAAATGGTCACCTGAGCATGAAACTGATAAGGCGATAGAATATCTGTCAAAAATAAGAGACAAATCAAAGCCTTTTGCCATGTATATATCTTGGAATCCTCCACATAGTGTATACAGTGAAGTTCCGGATGAATACTTAAAACTGTACGATGATGTGGAGTTAAAGGGAAATGTTATCTTTGAAAATATTCATCATCATACCGGTGAAAATGCCGCAATGAGTGAAGAAGAATTAAGGCTCACTACAAAGCAGTATTATGCTGCTATAAGCGGTCTTGACAAGCAGTTTGGAAGATTGATTGACTATCTGAAAGAAAATAATCTGTACGAAGATACTCTTGTAATATTGTCGGCGGATCATGGGGATATGATGGGCTCACATGGACTGATGGGCAAGCATGTCTGGTACGAGGAATCAATAAAAATTCCTTTTGTAGTACATGTACCGGGAAACAATAATAAGAGATGTTCTACCTGTATGGGAAGTCAGGATATGATGCCTACGGTTTTGGGACTTTTAGGTTGCGATATACCGGAAACAGTTGAAGGCGAGGACTGTGCCAAATTTATTAAAGGTGATGAGAATGAGGATAGGGTAAGCTTTATTATGGCATGCCCCGGCAGAGCGGATTTTGTAGAAAAATTTAAAAAAGCGGGTAAGAATCCTGCCGAGTATGGATGGCGTGGAGTTAGAACAAGAGAATATACCTATGTTATGGAACTTGGTTATGATGTTATCTCTAATCCTAGAAGATATCTTTATGATATACAAAATGATCCGCTGCAGAAAACAACTCTTGATTTGGAATTGGAAGAAAATAAACGGCTGGCAGGAAATCTGGAAGAAGAAGTTATTAAATGGCTGAAGCGTCAAAATGACGGTTTTTATAAAAACTGGAACAGTGAACTATGAATAATATAGATTTGTTGTGGGATGATTTTAAAGAACATTTTGCATTCAAAAAAGATGAGTATAAAAAAATTGCGGATTTTTGTAATAAAAAATGCAAAGATATGAGAGATATTGTTCTTCAAACCGCAGATGAACTTACAGAGAATACATTTCTTTTCAGATTACCCTGGGATATGGAAGCTACAAATGAACCGGTAAATTTTGGCGAAAAAATAAAGTGGAATTACTGCTTTAATGAAGATGAAGAGTTTATTTTTCAATTAAACAGACACAGGTATTGGATATGTCTGGGGCAGGCATTTTGGATTAAACAAAATGATATATATGTAAAAACTTTTCTAAATCAG
The DNA here is from genome assembly GCA_963518365.1 of uncultured Lachnoanaerobaculum sp. Lineage (GTDB taxonomy): Bacteria > Bacillota > Clostridia > Lachnospirales > Lachnospiraceae > Lachnoanaerobaculum. The sequence goes on from CAUQKD010000261.1 coordinate 2,577, forward strand.
CTGCTTGATTGGATAAATGAAAATATCGATATTGAAAATGCCGACTCAAAAGTTTGGAGAACTCTTGAAACAGGGCTTCGTGCAGATTACTGGGTAAGGGCAATGTCCTTTTTCACATCTCATCCTCTTATTACGGATGAAATAAAAGAAAAGTTTTTCTTTGCATTATCTGTACATGCAAATCATTTGGTCACAAATCCTAAAGAGGGCTTTTCCATAAAAAGCAATTGGGGAGTAATGGAGTATGCAGGTTTATATGTACTTTCACAGGTGCTCAAAAACGATGATTATAAAAAGAGAGCGATTTATTTTCTGAAGATGGCACTTCATACACAGATACATGATGACGGAATGCAATGGGAAGCATCTCCAATGTATCACAATGAAGTATTGGATGCATATTTTGAGGTTTTAAGAGTGGCTAAGCTTTATAATGAAGAAATTTTTTCAGAAGATGAAAAAAATATTATAAAAAACATGGCCTTTGCTACTTTTCAACATACTTATCCAAATCATCATCAAATCTTGACCGGAGATTCAGATGATACCGATGTAAGAGATCTATTAAGCAGGGCGGCATTATTGTTTAAAGACAGTTCACTTAAATTTGCAGGCTATAATGAGCTTGATTTTGAAAGTGCATGGCTTTTTGGTACTGAGGGAACGCTATCCTATGAAAAATTAGAAACTAAAAGACTCTCCGGAGGGC
>CAUQKD010000262.1:0-3207 GCA_963518365.1 uncultured Lachnoanaerobaculum sp.
TAGTTTTGATAATAAGGAAGAGTCTGACTCTTCCTTAAATTATAATAGATTAGAGTATAATGATTAGAGGTTTAATGTGAATTGTAAGATATTACATGAGTCAAGCAGACGAATGCGTGTGCGCATGGCTCAAAAGAGAATGACAATAAAAGAAGCGGATATGCTTCAATATTATTTGGAAGGTTTTGACTTTGTAAAAAAGGTCGTTGTATACGAGAGAACCTGTGATGTAGCTATTTATTATAAGAACAATAAAAGAGAGTCTGTTATAAAGAGACTGAAAAAGTTCAACTATAATGATACGGCACTGCTTGAAAATATGCCGAATACTTCAGGTAGGCAGATAACAAGAGAGTTCCAGGAAAAGATGGTGGGAATGCTTTTGTCATTCGGTGTAAGAAGATTGTTCTTCCCGAATATTATCAACAGTGTCTATACGATTGTTAAGGCCGCTCCGCTTGTGTGGAGAGGAATCAAATGTATTGTCAGCAGAAAACTTGAAGTTGATTTGCTTGATGCACTTTCAGTGGCTATATCTATTGTACAGGGTAACTATTCAACAGCAGGTTCTTTGATGCTTTTACTTGATATAGGTAACGAGCTTGAGGATTGGACTCATAAGAAGTCTGTAGACGACCTGGCAAGAAGTATGTCACTTAATGTGGATAAGGTTTGGCTTGTTACAGAAAATGAAGAGGTATCCGTACCTATTTCACATATTAAGACAGGTGACCTTATCAGAGTACATACAGGTAATGTAGTGCCGCTTGACGGAGAGATGGTAAGCGGTGAAGCGATGTTGAATCAGGCTTCACTTACAGGTGAATCCGTTCCGGTGGAAAAGAGCACAGGTTCAAGAGTATATGCCGGTACTGTAGTTGAAGAGGGTGAGTGCCTTCTCAGAGCGACAGTTACAAACGGACAGAGCAGATATGATAAGATTGTATCTATGATTGAGGACAGTGAGAAGCTTAAGTCAAATACCGAAAATATGGCAAACAGACTTGCAGACAGACTTGTTCCGTATTCGCTTCTTACAACAGGACTTACATATCTGTTTACAAGAAATATAACAAGGGCACTTTCAGTTCTGATGGTTGACTTCTCATGTGCACTTAAGCTTTCAATGCCGCTTGCAGTGCTTTCAGCAATGAGAGAGGCGGGAAATGACAAGATCACCGTAAAGGGCGGTAAGTTCATGGAGGCTATAGCCAAAGCCGACACTATTGTATTTGACAAGACAGGCACACTTACATATGCCTGCCCTAAGGTACAAAGAATCATCGGAATCGACGGAGATGACGAGAATCAGCTTTTAAAGATTGCGGCATGTCTTGAGGAGCATTATCCTCACTCTATAGCCAATGCTGTAGTAAAAGAGGCTAAGGAAAGAAAGATTCGTCATAAGGAGATGCACTCTGAGGTTCAGTATATTGTTGCACACGGTATAGCAAGTACAATAGAGGGCGACAAGGTAGTAATAGGAAGCTATCACTTTGTAATAGAGGATGAGAAGGCGCAGCTTAGCGAAGACGCAAAGAGAAAGGTTGAAAACCTTGACCACAGATATTCACATCTGTTTATGGCAATTGCAGGAAGACTTGCAGCTATTATTGAGATTGCGGATCCGCTTAGAGCCGAAGCTAAGGATGTGTTAAAGAAGTTAAAGGCACTTGGAATCAAAAAGACTGTAATGATGACGGGTGACAATCAATATACCGCCGAGGCGATTGCAAAAGAAGTGGGTGTAGATAAGTACTATGCCGAGGTTTTGCCTGAGGATAAGGCAAGCTATGTTGAAAAAGAAAAGGCAAAGGGAAGAACGGTAATAATGATCGGTGACGGTATCAATGACTCACCGGCGCTTTCCGCTGCAGACTGCGGTATTGCTATCAGTGAGGGTGCGGCTATTGCAAGAGAGATTGCGGATGTATGTATATCTGCAGACGATCTTAACGAGCTTGTAAAATTAAAAGAACTTTCAAACAAGCTTACAAAGCGTGTCGAGTCAAACTTCAGATTCATTATGGGATTCAACGGTTCACTTATAGGACTTGGAATCTTGGGAATTTTGGCACCTGCCACATCATCATTTTTACACAACGCATCAACAGTAGGTATTGCGCTTTCAAGCATGACAAACTTACTGCCTGAGGATTAAATGGTTTTTTCGGACATCTTAGGATGTCCGTTTTTATAAAGATACAAATGATTGTGAACAATTGATTTTTGCAATTATTTTGGTTATAATGATATTTAAACAGTTTTAATAAAAAAGGAGGATATATGGTTATACAAGAGGCGGCAGAAATGTATTTGGAGACTATTCTCAGACTGAAAAACAGAATCGGTGTTGTAAGAGCTGTGGATATTGCCAGAGAGATGGGATATTCAAAGCCTACTATAAGTGAGCAGATGAAAAAATTCAGAGAGAACGGATATGTCGAAGTGAATAACGAAGGACATATCACACTTACCGATAAGGGAATGGAAATTGCCTCATCTACACTTGAAAGACATAATGTACTTGGCAGAATTTTACAAAAGATGGGAGTAAGCAAGGAAACCGCTATAGAGGATGCTTGCAGAATAGAGCATTATATCAGCGAAGAGACTTTCAAATGTTTCAAAAAATATTTCGGAGAAGAATAATTAGAATAGTTGTATATAATCGGTCAACGGATCTGTGAAACATTGATAAAAAAATATCTATATGTATTTTATAAGATACTTTATTGAAAAATTTAATTTTACGCTGTAAACTTATCCAGTCTTATAATAGTTTTATGAAGTAAGAGGTAAAATATGGGATTACATATAGTGAATGAAGCAAATAAGTGCTTGCAGTGTAAGAAGCCGCTATGTAGTATGCATTGCCCTGTGACTACATCAATTCCTCAGGTTATAGCACTTTTTAAGGAAGGAAAGATAATGGAAGCCGGTGAGATTCTCTTTGAGAACAATCCGCTTTCACTTGTATGTTCAATAGTTTGCGACCACGAAGCTCAGTGCCTTGGAAACTGTATAATGAACAGAAAGAACAATCCTGTCAGATTCTGTGACATAGAAAGGTTTATATCAGATTTTTATCTTGACAGAATGGAATTTGTCAAAAAGCCGAGAAAGAATATTATGGTTGCCGTAATAGGCGGAGGCCCTGCCGGAATGACTGTTGCCATCAAGATGATAAAGGAAGGTTACGATGTA
>CAUQKD010000263.1:0-3197 GCA_963518365.1 uncultured Lachnoanaerobaculum sp.
TACTTTTCAACCGATTCCTTTATAGCCAATTGTGAACTGTTTCTGAATACACACGCCTCTGCAGCCGCACCTGCTCTTTTAAAGGCTCTGATAGAGTCATACTCGCAATTGGTTCCCGGCATAACAGGTATAAATACTCTCGGCTTCATATTCTTTTCTTTTGCTATATAAATACTGTCCGCTTTATATATCTTATCCTCTACGCAATCCTTGTTATCAGGCTCTTGTACGGACGGGAATACTTTTTCAAGCGGCTTTTTCCAGCTTTCAAGCAACTCATCAAGTGAAATCTCAATATCTCCCACAACCAATTTAGGCTCGACTATAACTTCACCCAAGTATATTGCATCTTCAAAATCAAGTTCATTTTCACATTCCACAAGGAAGCTTCCGAACTCAGGATCAAAAAGTGTGTCTTCATCCGCAGATAAATTTGCTCCAAGCATATTTCCAAAGCACATCTTAGATATTGCCTCAACACATCCGTTTCGCTCCGTTACAAATGCGCTTACTATATTTTCAGCCTTAATTTCTTTTTGAACATACTCATAGAGCTTCTTTAAATATTCAAAATCGGGAAGATTATACTTATCTTTCTTTAATCTAAGTAAATAAAGCTTATTACCGGCCTTCTTTAACTCCGTGGATATTATATTTTGATTTTCTCCCACAGCCACCGCAAATGAAACCAGTGTAGGAGGCACATTTATATCATTGAAAGTACCTGACATGGAGTCCTTGCCTCCGATAGATGCAAGCCCAAGTCTCATCTGTGCTTCATATGCGCCAAGCAGTGCCGCCAAAGGCTCTCCCCATGTGGCTTCACTTGTCATCCTTCTAAAGTACTCCTGGAAAGTAAAATGCACCTTCCTGTAGTCGCCGCCTACCGCTACTATTTTGCTTAGTGAAGTGACTATTGCATACATTGCTCCGTGATAAGGACTCCAACTTGATAAATACGGGTCAAATCCGTAACTCATAACAGTTACGGCATCGCTCTTTTCATTTAAAAGCGGCAACTTTGCAACCATGCTCTGTGTCTCTGAAAGCTGATATTTTCCTCCATAAGGCATCAATACGCTCTTTCCTCCGATGCTTGCATCAAACATCTCCACAAGTCCCTTTTGTGATGCCACATTCAAATCACAGACCGTATTAAGCCATCTCTCCTTTAAAGGTAATTTATCATCCCTCTTATCAAAGATATTTTCATCACTTGGAGTGTTTACATATACCTTTGTAGTGGCGGTTGCACCGTTTGTATCAAGGAACGCTCTTGAAAGGTCTACTATTTTCTTTCCTCTCCAAGTCATTTGCAGTCTTTTTTCTTCCACAACCTTTGCTACAATACTTGTCTCAAGGTTTTCTTCCTCTGCATATTTACAAAATTCATCTACAGACTTAGGATCCAGTACTACAGCCATTCTCTCCTGTGATTCGGAGATTGCAAGCTCGGTACCGTCAAGTCCCGCGTACTTTTTAGGCACCTTATCAAGATCTATAATAAGTCCGTCCGCAAGTTCTCCTATTGCTACAGATACTCCGCCGGCTCCGAAGTCGTTACATTTTTTTATAAGTTTTGTCACTTCAGGTCTTTTAAAGAGTCTTTGTATCTTTCTCTCTGTAGGTGCATTACCTTTTTGTACCTCTGCGCCTGCCGTAACTATGGAATCGGTCTTATGTACTTTACTTGAACCTGTAGCACCTCCGATACCGTCTCTTCCGGTTCTTCCTCCAAGAAGTACTATGATATCTCCCGGATCCGAGGTCTTTCTTATAACATTTTCTCTCTTTGCAGCTCCCATCACCGCACCAATTTCCATTCTCTTTGCCACATAGTCGGGATGATATATCTCTTTTACATATCCTGTAGCAAGTCCTATTTGATTGCCGTATGATGAATAGCCGTGTGCCGCTCCTGTAACTATCTTTCTTTGCGGCAACTTACCTGCAATGGTCTTTTCAATAGGAAGTGTAGGGTCTGCGGCACCTGTGATTCTCATAGCCTGATATACATAGGTTCTTCCTGACAGCGGGTCTCTTATTGCACCTCCAAGACAGGTTGCAGCCCCGCCGAAAGGCTCAATCTCCGTAGGGTGATTATGTGTCTCATTCTTAAAATTGATAAGCCACTCTTCTTCTTTTCCGTCCACAACTATAGGTGCAACTATGGAGCAGGCGTTTATCTCGTCAGTCTCCTCAACATCATTAAGTATTCCGTCAGCCTTCAGCTTTTTCATAGCTAAAAGTGCAATGTCCATAAGGCATATCTTCTTACCTGATTTATTTTGATAAAGAGCTTTTCTGTCATCAAGATACCTCTGATATGACTCCTTTATAGGTACGCTAAAAAATCCCTCCTCAAAGTTCACATAGCCAATCTCCGTAGAAAAAGTAGTATGTCTGCAGTGATCTGACCAATATGTGTCAAGTACTCGTATCTCAGTGATAGAGGGATCTCTTTTTTCGTCGTTTTTTAAATAATTTTGTATAAACTTAAAGTCATCAAATGTCATAGCCAATGAAAGGCTCTCATAGCAATCTCTTAAAGCCTTTTCATCCATATTTATAAAGCCGTCAATTATCTCCACGTCTTCAGGTACTTCAAAGTCAATCTTTAAAGTTTTAGGTACCGACTCATCTGCAATTCTTGAGTCTACAGGATTTATGCAGTAATTTTTTATTTTCTCCTTATCCTCACTACTGAAGTTTCCCGAGAAAACATAGGTGATTGCCGAACGAATATCTATGCCGTCTTCACTTCCTAAAAGCTTCACACACTGTATAGCGGAATCCGCTCTTTGGTCAAACTGCCCCGGCAAATACTCTACAGTAAAGAAAAAGTCTCCGGCATTATGTGGAAAGATGTCCTCATAACAATTATCAATCGGAGGTTCACAAAAAATCGTATTGATGCTTTTTTTATAGTCATTATCCGATATATTTTCAATATCATATCTGACCAAAACCCTTACATCAAGGAGAGCTTTTAAGCCGCAATAATTCATAAGCTCACTTAAAAGTTCCTTTGCTCTGATGGCAAAATCTCTCTTCTTCTCTACATAAATCCTTTTAACGCCCATTTTTCCTCCATTCCCCAGAAAAACAACTGCAAATGATTAACAGGTTTTAAGCTTATAATTTGTAAAACCTTATGCTATAAACTTTTAATATGACTTTGTATACCGTCACATACA
>CAUQKD010000264.1:0-3170 GCA_963518365.1 uncultured Lachnoanaerobaculum sp.
TAAAGTAAATAAGGGCATTCTGAGCAATCGCCCTTGCTATGAATACCCTTTGTTTTTGTCCCCCTGAAAGTTCCGAAATCTGTCTGGATGCAAAATCTTCCATTTTCATTTTTTTCAATGCTTCCAAAGCTTTTTCTTTTTCAGAAGCATTTACTCTTTTAAATAAACCAAGCCCCGCATATCTTCCCATTGTCACCACATCAATCACTGTAGTAGGGAAATTCCAATTTACAGTAGTGGTCTGAGGTATATAAGCGATCTGCTTATATACCTCCTTGTAAGACTTACCCATAATACTTACTTTACCTGAAATAGGCTTCATAAGCCCCAGTATTCCCTTCATCAATGTGGATTTTCCGGCTCCGTTAGGTCCTATTATTGCGGTAATGCTTCCCTCATAGATATCAAGATCCATATCCCATATCACAGGAATATCTGTATATGCCATTGTAAAGTCTTCCAAATGTATCAATACTTTTTCCATATCAAACCTCAAAGGTACTATTTTAAATTATCGGTGATCAGTTTTACATTATGCTTATACATATCAATATATGTATCGCCGTCTTCTCCCTTCGGTGCCAATGAATCCGAGAACAACTCATTTCCTTCACCGCTTACAATCTTTACATCAGCTCCCTTTGCAGCTGCACCTTCTCTTAACTTTTCCATACGGGCAGGATCGGTTGTAGATTCCGCAAATATAGCTTTTATTTTATGTTCCACTATAAAATCTATAGTTTCCTGTATATCCTGATTTGCCACCTCCGATTCGGTGCTTACACCTTGAGGTGCTTTTACTTCTATATCATATGCTCTTGAGAAATAATTAAATGCATCATGAGGCGTGATCAAATATCTGCTCTCCTTAGGTATTGAAGAAATATTCTCCTTTACATACTCATCAAGCTTTGTAAGTTCCTCCAAATACTTTGTCTTATTCTCTTCATATTGATCTTTATATTCGGGGTTCAGATTTTCAAGGGACTCACCTGCAGCTTCAACCGCCATTTTATAAAGTCCTATATCAAACCAAAAATGCGGATCTGTAATAACCTGGCCGTCTTCATCCATTGTTCCTATGCGATCTTTCGGAAAATTTCTACTTACAGCCTCACCTTTAGCTTCAAGTGCTTCCACCATTTTCCCTTCAAAATGAAGTCCGTGATAAAGAGTAAGATCTGACTTGCTAAGTTTTGTATAGTCCTCAGGCTTTGCAACATATAGATGCGGGTCCTCTCCGGCAGGTATTATAAGCTCTACATTAACGGTGTCACCTGCAAGCTCTTCCACCATATCCTGTAAAAATGAAGTTGTAACGACTACGTTCTTCTTATTCATGGTATCACTACCTGCTTTTGATGTTTCTTCCATTGACTTTGCCTCTGTATTTTGTGCAGTAGCCTGAGTATCTGAAGTTTTTCCTCCCGAACATGCACAAAGTGATAAAGCCATTCCTGCGGCTGCAATAAGTATACTCAAATTTCTTTTAAACATATTACCCCTCCTAACAAATTAGGTTATTTTATTTTTACAATTAGGCTAACCTAACTATATTTTTATTTATACCTTATTTCATTCGGGAAATCAAGTGCATACCGAAATATTTTATAAATTTAATTATTCATGTGAATACTGATAATTGCAATAAATTGACTTTGTTAATAATATTCTGTAAATCTTCAAAATTTATTCTACATTTTCTGAGGATATTCAATTTTAGTTACAATTAAGTAAGATAAAATTAAGTCTAAAGGACTATATTTTCTACAAAAAATACTTTAGAATATAATCATAACATTAAAACATTTATCTTGCAGGAGAGCCTGCAGAATGGAGGATTGTATGATTCAAGGAAGTTTAAAGAAGATGGCGTCAGTTGTTTTGACAACATCAATGATTCTTGGAATGTCAAGCATGGCATTTGCAAAGAACACAAGAACAGTAGTACAGAATGTCAAAATCAATATAGATTATGATTTGGCACCTAATATGAATGCCGGAAATATTGATGTTGACAGTGACAGCACCGGTGTCAATGATATAAAGGTTGCAGCTATTACAAACACCGACTACGGTAAGAAGCCTAAGGTTACACTTAAGTTAAAGTCCGACGAAGATTATACTTTCAAGGGTACACCAAACGGCAATATCAGTCTTAACGATAAAACAGGTAAGGGCGCTACAATATCAAAGATTTCAGCAAGCGGAACAAGCATGTCCGTAACAGTTACACTTCCAAAGACAAGCGCAGGTGACAACGGCGCGCTTGAAGTAAGTGATATCAACTGGGGTGACGATGACAGCCCTATCATATCTTGGGACAAGGCCGACTACGCAAGCAAGTATGAAATAAAGCTTTATCGTAACAATTCAATCAAAGATAATATAACAACATCAGGAACAAGCTATGATTTCCGCAGCAAGATCCGTGAGAACGGTAAGGGAAGTTACACTGTAAAGATTCGTGCAGTTGCAAGCAACGGTACTAAGGGCAACTGGACAGAGTCTGATGAGTTTGATGTAGATGACGATATCTTATCAAATCTCGGCGGACAGAGTAGCAACAATAACGGCGGTAACGCAGGTCCTAACGGCGCAAGCTCAAACAGCACAGGTGCTTGGTTAAAGGACAATGTAGGCTGGTGGTATATAAATGCAGACAGAAGTTATACTATAAACAACTGGCAGCAGATTAACGGCAACTGGTACTACTTTGACAACAGAGGTTATATGATGACCGGTTGGTTAAAGAGCCCATATTCAGGCAAGTGGTACTGGCTCAGCAAAGAGGACGGAAGCAATCTCGGTAAGATGCTTACAAGCCAGTGGGTTGACAACAACCGCTACTATGTAGACGGAAGCGGTGTTTGGACACAGAGCAGATAAAAAATTTGAGGATGTCGCATTTGCGACATCCTCTTTTTTATTCGAATAAAATTGCAAAATTTGGATAGCAATAGAAATGGCTGCCCTAAACAACCTTTAATCCAACTCCAATAACATAGATATAAGTTCTTGCCATCCGGTATAACGAGAACAAAAACCTCTCGGATTACGACCGGTTTCCGTGAATCCAAATTTTTTATAAAGTGCAATAGCATTTTTATTTTCAGCAACCACCTCAAGTTCCAATTGCCTATAGCCGGCAGTTTTTGCACATTCAATAC
>CAUQKD010000265.1:0-3166 GCA_963518365.1 uncultured Lachnoanaerobaculum sp.
ATGTATAATATACCAAATGAAAGCTTGCTTTCAGGTGTATATTATACATGTATATATATCAGGCTGCTGCAGGAATTCATCTTCGTCTAATTTATAGATAAAAATTAAATATTTTTAGTTTTTTAACGAAGATGAATGAACTACCTGAACTGTAACACTTTTATTAATTGATGACAAGAATTAAGGATTATGTTATAATTTTCCTACAATAGACGGATGTATAAGACTTTTAGCAGTAGATAAAACCTATAATAAACATAGGTTTTTAGTCTTTTTGAGGTATTTGTTTGCAAATTATGGGGGGTATTATGAGTAAAAGAAGTTATTTATTTTTTGTTATTTGTTTAATCTTGTTACTTACAGCCTGTGATAAAAATGATGATAAAAAAGAACCTATTGTATTAACTATATGGCATGTGTACGGAGGTCAGACAGATTCACCCCTTAATGACATGATAGAAGACTTTAATAATACTGTAGGTTTGGAGAAGGGTATTAATGTTCAAGTTACATCAATTTCCAATACCAATACTATACATGAGGCTGTACTTTCAGCAGCAAAGGGTGATCCCGGAGCATCGGAGCTTCCGGATATGTTTGTTGCCTATCCTAAAACAGTGCTCTCATTGCCGGATAAAGATATATTGGTAGATTATCATGATTATTTTGATGAAAAGGAGCTAAAAGCCTATATACCTGAGTTTATCAGTGAGGGAAGTATAGATGATAAACTTTTAGTTTTTCCGGTTGCAAAGTCTACGGAGATACTTTTTATAAATAAAACTATTTTTGATAGATTTTCAGCAGCCACGGGTGCGGATGTTGAAGAGTTAAAGACATGGGAAGGCTTATATAAAATGTCCAAAGACTATAATAAATGGACAGACGAACAAACACCTGATATTCCTAATGACGGAAATAACTTTTTTGTACATGACTATCACTTTAATTATTTTCAGGTAGGTGTAGAGTCTATGGGCGATAAGTTTTTTAAAGAAGATGATAAAGACGGAAGTATCGAGTTTGGAGAGAGTTTCAAAAAAGCATGGGAGCCTTATGCGGATGCTTCAATAGCAGGAGGTGTGTGGCTTAGGGAAGGCTACGCTACCGAACCGCTTCGTACGGGAAAGATAGTTGTGAGCGTGGCTTCATCCGCAAGTGTATTATATTATGAAGATATAGTAACCTATGATAATAATGTTTCAGAACCTATAGAAGTTATAGCCCGTCCGGTACCTATATTTGAAGGCGGAGAAAAACTTGTAATGCAAAGAGGTGCCGGAATTTGTACTATTAAGTCAAATCCTAAAAGGGAAGCGGCAGCAGCAACTTTCTTAAAATGGCTTACAGAGCCGAATACAAATGTGGATTTTGTTACCAAAGTAGGATATATGCCTGTAACAAAAGAGGCATTTGATTTACTGCCTGAAAAAGTTAAAGACTTGGAAAGTCTAAAGTACAGAAGTTTATATGAGGCACTTGCCGAAACCCAAAAAACATATAGTTTTTATACAGCTCCTCAACTACCAAGATATTTGGATTTAGAGATGCGCTTTGAAAAGAATGTAAGACTGGAGCTTACAAGACAGGAGCAGGAGTTTTTAAAAGCTCTTTCAAAGACGGGGGAACAGGAAACTGTAAGTGAGGAACCGTTTATAACACAGGCATATGAAAATATAAAAAAAATAATGCAGTAAAATTTTACATATTGCCGTATAGTAGGAGTTTGGATACCTAGTGCATCATTAGAGCGGTACTTATTGAAGTAAAGGATAGTATCATGTTTCGTTTAATAAGAAAAGAATCTAAAAGTAAAAGGAAAATGTCTGTTCCTGAATTAGTTGCTGCGGCAGGAAAACACAGTATATCGATGCAAAGAAAGCTGCTTTTATACCTTTGTATGTTAGTTACGGTGGTTACCTGTATATTGGCGGTTATCTTATTTACAGCCGGATCATTTGCTGAAAGCGGAAAGGGATTTAAACAAAGTATAGAAGTACAGTTAAAAAATAGTGTAAGAGAGATAGAAGAAAGACTCGGCTTTCTTGTAGGAAATTGTATGCAACTATCGAATAAGATAGCCTCTTCTTTAGAAGATGAGGTTCTTTCTTATCCTTATGATATATATGAGCTTAATGATAATCAGGATAAGTTATTGTCTATACAGCAAAATCTCTACCCTTTATTAGAAAATCAGATGAAGATAATGAGGGTAAGCGGTATATTTACAATAATTGATGCTACAGTGAATACGCATCAGCCAAATGCAATCACTTCACGCAGCGGTCTATACCTTAGGCTCGCTAATGTAAGTGGGGGTAATTCACCTAATAATGAGGTGTTTTTATTCAGGGGAAATTCTGAAGTATCAACCTTGTATCACATTCAGATGCATAACAGATGGAATATGGAATTTGATATTAAGCAAATGGAGTGGTATAAAAAGCAGATTTCATCCATTCCCGAAGAAGGAAAAACAGACTACTTATGGATAGGAAGAAGAAACTTAAGTAATCTTTGGGAGAGGGCGGCTTATTTAAGTTTACCTGTTTTTGGCAGTAATAAAGAAGCCTATGGTGCATGCGGTGTAGAAATAAGCAGTATATTATTCAGATACAGGCATCCTCCGATAGAGGGGAACTACGGTAATATGGTTACAGTTTTTGCGCCTGTAGAAGATAATAAACTGGATTTGAGTGCAGGGCTTATAGGAGAGACTGATAATATTTATATTAACGATAATGAGACACTTAAGATAAAAAAAGAAAAACATTTCAATATATATATAGGAAAGGATACTAAGTATATAGGTTCACATCATTTTATAAACGAGTTAAAAAGTGATGATAACAGAAAATGGGCAATAACAGTACTTATGCCCTATTCTGTTTACGAGAAACAGGCAAACAGAGAAAGATGGACTTTGCTTGCAATAATCAGTTGCTTTGTGCTTTTGATGCTTGCCTTATCCTATTTTATTTCAAGGTGTTTTGTAAATCCCATTGTAAAAAGGCTTGAAGAATTAAAAGATGAGGAAATGCTAAGTAACTCTTCCAACTTAGGTATTTCCGAAATAGATGCTCTTATAGAGTTTATGAAAGTAAAGCGTACTGAAAGTCTTGGTAATGGTAGGGAGGAGATCAAGACTCCTTCAAATATAGAAAGC
>CAUQKD010000266.1:0-3164 GCA_963518365.1 uncultured Lachnoanaerobaculum sp.
AAAAGATAGAAACAGCTACTCCAAAACTGATTTGGAAGCAACCTTTATGCGAATGAAGGAAGATCATATGCTGAACGGGCAGCTAAAGCCGGCATACAATGTACAGATAGCAGTAGAGAATTATTTTATTGTGCATGGTTATGTAAGTAATGATCGTACAGACTATAACACACTGATTCCTATCCTTGAAAAGCATAAGAAAGCATTTGGAGAAGTACCGGAAGAAGTGACAGCAGATAGCGGCTATTGTAGTGAGAAAAATCTATTATATCTGGAAGAGAATAAGATAGATAGTTATATAAAACTACAGGATCATGAAAAGCGAAAAACACGAGCATACAGTAAAGATATAGGTAAATACTACAACATGAAGACAACGGTATTTGAGGACGAGCAAGTCTATATCTGTCATGACGGTCGTGAACTGAGACATATCAACACAGAGAAGAAAAAACAGAATGGTTATACACAAACATATGAAGTATATGGATGTTTGTACTGTAGTGGATGTGAACATAAGCCTAAATGCCTGTATAAATATAATCCTGATAAAGATGTTGATAAGAATAAAGTAATGAAGATCAATGAAGTATGGGAAGAGCTTAAAGAGAAGTCACATGCTAATATACAGAGTGAAAAAGGCATTCTTAAACGACAGACACGCTCTATTCAAACAGAAGGTCATTTCGGAGATATTAAAGAGAATGAAGATTTCCGACGCTTTAATTATCGTTCTTCAGATAAGGTATATAAAGAGTTTATGCTTTTTGCAATAGGAAGAAATATAAATAAATATCATCGTTTTCTCCATGCAAAGCTAAAGAAATTTGAAGGGAAAATACAGGAGAAAACAGCATAAGAAAAAATGCAAAAGCAAAATTTATGCCAAGGGGATTTTATGCCCAAAAATAGACAGCATTGTAGAAAAATAAAATATCCTGACAAAGTCACAAAGCAAAAACGCCTTGTATTTGTCAGGATATTTTTATTTAGTTCTGCGGGGAGTAGAAATGCTTATTTCCCGACATCCCCTTATTGTTTAAATATATTAATAGTTCAATAACATAGCGCCTGTATTCAAAATCTCTAAATATATTATTGGTATTCTTCATCTTCCGGAATAACTAAATGGTCTATATAGTCCATAACTTCTTCATAAGCGGGTTTACGGCCCCATTGCTCTTCAAGCATATTTGAAAGATTAAATACTGATTGAGAGTCAGACTTTATACTATCTCGCATAGCTTTGTTAGGGGCGGTTTCACATAAAGATATACCGACTTTTATAGAATCATCCGGGATGGTAGTATTGGTAACTCGTTTAGGCTTGAGAATAAAGAAATCCTTAACAATACAAAGTATTGAAACGATTTTAAGCACTGTAGCAACAATATTTTCATTAAGCCAAGAAACTTTTTACCACTATGCTTCTCCATAAAGCTCCTTTTAGACTTAAAAACTTTTATTTTATTCATCAGCACTATATTCGACAATATTAGCTGGTGCATTTATCAATTTCCACGCGATAAATTCTGCATCGTTATTAGTAAGAGATTTACTCACATGACCTTTTTTACTGTTTCATAATTTTATTACTTTAGTATCATACTATCACCTTATCACAGAATCTAACATAAATTATAACATAAACTATAACATATATTTAACATCTTTTCAAACATAGACTATGTTTAGGAGGTGGTTATATATGGCAAATAAAGATTTGATTATAAAACCCAAACGAGCAAAAGGTGACGATGGATATAGGACATTCTCTATTCGCATTAAAGAAGAAATAGTTTCAAAACTTGATAATATTTCTACACAGACGGGGCATAGCCGTAATGAACTTATTGGTGTATTTTTGGAGTATGCAATTGAGAATTGTAGGGTTGAGGAAAAATAAGTATATTTTTCTGTACCAATATTACTAAATAAAATAATTTTAGTGTTGATTATCCATAAACTGATGTGAAAATATATAAAGAATAAGAATACTAAGTATAGAATTCTACTGGAATATACAAGTAAAAATAAAGGAATGAAATATAATGAAATACAGAATTAAAGTAGAATATAATGTAGCTTTTGATAATTATAAAGATATATACACTTCTAATTCTCCAGGAATAGCAGTACCAGAATTTAGCGTTGCAAGAAGAACAAATGATGAAGAGTCTAGATTAAATTTCAATAAGTATTCAAAAGGTGAATTTGAATTTTATTATGGAGAAAATGATACGATAGATGAACTTGTAAAAGAATTATTTAGGTATTTGGGATTTTTTTATGATTCTGCATTTGAATATGGGCCGCTTCCATTATGGATTCTACAAGATGACATATTATTCGGAGTAGATGACTTATCTTTAAGTTTTTTGTCATTATTAGACAGGTTAAAATTAGATAAAAATAAAATATTAATTTACTTAATATATTCACATCAAGCTGGTTATGTACTTGATGACGAAGATGGAGTTAAATATCGTATGTATTCTAAGGAAAGAGGAAAACATAATGTGCCTCATGTGCATATAGAGTTTTATGGCGATAGGAATGCAAGTATATCAATTATAGATGGTAAAGTTTTGTCTGGAGATGTTCCGAACAAGGTTCTGAAGATTGTTAGGAAAAGAATCACTGAAAATCAATATACATTACTCTCTACTTGGAATAAATTGACGGATGGATTGAGGGTTGACTTAGACAACTATTTAAAAAATAAAAAAATTTTGTATAAAGCTTTTTAGGGTGTGTATATTGTAATCTCTGGAAGATACAGTAAGTATGTAGATAAAGGTATATATAGGAATATATTTTTGAAATATCATATTGTAAGTATAGTGACATTGTATAGTATTTGACTGAGTACAGTTTGAGTACAAAAAAGCGGTAAAAGAAAAAATATAGACATCAAAAATATAAATTAGTATAATATAGTGTGAGAAAGAAATAGATAAATATCGTTACAAAGTACAATGAAAAGAGCTGGAGTAAACAAATAACGCCACAAATCCTTTAAATATAAGGGTTTGTGGTGATTTTATGTGTAGTTTGAGTACAAAATTAGTACAAATTAGAAGTTCCGGAGGATGACTTATGAGTGATATTATTCTTGAACAGTTAAAATCAGATGATAGGGAGCAATTTATATTAGATAATCA
>CAUQKD010000267.1:0-3155 GCA_963518365.1 uncultured Lachnoanaerobaculum sp.
ATATAGTCACTCATAGGATACAAAGTCTTATCGTTGAACTGTTCTTCCGCATCATCTCTTATTTGAGTCCAATCCAATGTTATATTCTTTTGTGTTTCAAATACAGGTTTATCTGAAGCCACACTTCTATTGACAGCTATATCTGAATTTGCACAGGCTCCCGCAGATATGGCAAATATTATAGAGACCAGCCCTACAATATGTTTTTTTAATTTTATCATACTATAAATACCTTCCATTAGACACTTCCATTAGACATTTACTAACTTCACTATTATACCAAAGGGTTTTATTTTTTGTAGTGTTTTTTTGATTATTCCATAATTTTTAAGATTTTTTTATATCTTGTAAAATAAGTTTAAAAGTGTTATTATGTTCAATATTAATATTTTTTATCTTATTTTGAACATAAGGAGGGCATGATGAAAAAATCAGGTATTGATTATTTTGTTACTATAGTACCGTTTTTGCTTGTACTGGCTTTGGTACTGCTGTTTTTTATATTTCCTTTACAGGCGACCGATATTCTCGGTAGTATCAGAGGTCTTTTAAATAACAGCCTCGGAATCTTTTATCTTATATTCGGACTTTTTATCTTTTTACTGTCACTGTATATTGCATTTTCAAGATACGGCAATATAAAGCTTGGCAGCGGCAAAAAGGAACATTCCGACTTTGCATGGGGAACTATGATGTTTACCGCAGGACTTGCAGCGGATATATTATTTTACTCACTGTGTGAATGGATGCTTTATGCAAATCAGGACAGAATACAATCCCTCGGTGATACCACACTTTGGTCCGCCACCTATCCGCTTTTTCACTGGGGACCTATCCCTTGGGCATTCTATGTTGTACTTGCATCATGCTTCGGCTTTATGCTTCATGTAAGAAAGAGGACCAAGGCAAAATACTCTGAAGGTCTCAGGGTGCTTCTCGGCTCACATGTGGACGGCGTAATAGGCAAAATTGTAGATTTGACTGCAGTATTTGCACTTATTGCAGGTACAGCCACCACCTTTTCACTTGCAACACCTTTACTTTCTCAGACTGTAGCCAAACTTTTCGGCATCGGAAACAATAATATACTTACCATAGCTATTTTACTTGTAGTCTGCCTTATATATTCCGTATGTGCCTATTTGGGTATTGACGGAGTGTCAAAGCTTGCATCATGCTGTACATATCTGTTTTTTGCACTTTTATTGTATGTATTCTTTGGCGGAGGACATGGCAAGTTCATACTTGAACTTGGCTTTAAATCACTTGGAAATTTGGCTAACAACTTTTTATCTCTTGCCACATATATAGACCCTACAGGCAAATCAAGCTTTGCCGAGGATTGGACGGTATTTTACTGGGCATACTGGATGGTATGGTGTGTTGCCACTCCTTTCTTTATAGGCAGTATCTCAAGGGGCAGGACAATAAGAGAAGTCATTCTTGGCGGATATATATTCGGTCTTTCAGGTACATTTATATCCTTTATCGTACTCGGCAATTACGGTATTGCACTGAATGTATTCGGTCAGGTTGATTTACTTAAGCTCTATACAAGCAGCAATAATCTCTACACAACTATAGGTGAGATAATATCAAGTCTGCCTCTACCTTATATAGCCATGATACTTTTGATACTGACAATGATTACATTTTATGCTACAACCTTTGACTCCATCACGCTTGTAGCCGCATCATACTCATATAAGGACCTTGAGGACAAGGAACCTTCAAAGCAGATAAAGCTGTACTGGTCAATACTTTTAATTTTACTGCCTATAGGTCTTATCTTTTCAGACAATTCCATGTCAAACCTGCAGACAGTATCCATCATTGCCGCTTTTCCTATAGGTATTATAATGATTTTACTGATTATATCGTTTTTTAAGGATGCAAATATGTATCTAAATGAGTAAACAGCTCATGATTCCAAAACTCGCCAACGGAAATTGAAAATCCGACGGCGAGTTTTTCTATACTTATTACACCAGGATTTTTACTTCGACCTGAGATGATATCTTTTATAGTGGTTTTGGGAACTCCGGACTTTTTTGAAAGCTCATACACCGTCATATCTTTTTCGTAACATAATAACATTACTCTTTTTGAAATCGCTTGTGAAATATTCATACTTACTCCATAGATTATTAGAAATTCAGAAACTTTGTATGTAATATTATAGCAAAAAAAGAGCCGTTTTCACAGCTCTTTTACTCTTTATCTTCAAAATTCATCTTCTCTTCAACTATATATATAGGTCTGTCCTTTATCTCAGAAAGGATAAGTCCCAGATACTCTCCTATAATACCGACTATAAAGAAAAGTACCGAAAACATAAAGCATATCAGACATATCGTGGTGGCATAGCCGCTTGGCGTACCTACTCTTATAAAAGACACTATGGTATATATCATCATTATTATTGCCAAAAACGCTGCCATACTGCCTGCATATATACCGAGCTTAAGAGGCAGATTTGAAAAAGTCATTATAGTATTCATGGAAAATCTGAAAAGCTTCTTTATAGAATACTTGCTCTCTCCGGCATATCTCTTTCTTGCTTCATACTCTATATTTACAGTGTTAAAGCCTACATTTTGTACATAGCCTCTCAAAAATCTGGTCTTTTCTCTGTAGCTGCTTCTTAATACATCGGCCACTCTCTTTGATATTCCGAAAAAATCAGAGGCATTGCTGACCAAATGTATATCGCTTAATCTGTTGATAACCTTATAAAACATGGATGAGGTTATATTCTTTATAATTCCTGCCGACTTGTTTACGGTTCTGACCATATTTATTATGTCATATCCCGATTCAAACTTTCTCAACATCTCAGGAAGTAAGGTAGGCGGATGCTGAAGGTCGGCATCCATGCATACAAGATAATCTCCGCTTGCATTGTCAATACCTGCAATCATCGCAGCCTCATGTCCGAAATTTCTTGAAAAATGTACAACCTTTACATTTTCATCATCTTTTGCAATCTTAAATAAAATACCTCTTGAACCGTCCACACTTCCGTCATTTACAAAAATGATTTCGTATGGATTATCTATCAAAAGAAGAACCTTTATTGTCTCTCTATAAAATTCAAATAAAACTTCCTCTTCATTATATACAGATACAATAATTGAAATCTTCTTACTCATAAA
>CAUQKD010000268.1:0-3130 GCA_963518365.1 uncultured Lachnoanaerobaculum sp.
AATCTTGCACCGAAAAAGATTGCAGGACTTGAAAGTCAAGGTATGATACTTTTGGCTGAAGATAATGAGGGAAATGCATGCTTGGTTTCACCTGAGAAAAACATTAAGCCGGGTTCAGAAATATCATAATACAGACAGTAAAACCTTAATATTTTAAGGAGGGGCCTTGAAACAAATAAAATTGAAACAAATAAATATAAGGATTTTTTCCGGCGCGGTATTAAAATATATCGCGATGCTTACAATGCTTATAGACCATATAGGAGCAACCGGCTTGATTTTTTTATTGGTCGGTGCCGGTATGTCTACAAGGCTGTATTTTATTTCAAGAATGATAGGGCGTATTGCCTTTCCGATATATGTATTTTTACTTGTTGAGGGGTTTGTTCACACAAAGAACATAAAAAAATATATAATCAGATTAGCATTGTTTGCAATTATATCCGAAGTGCCATATGATTTGGCATTTTATAATACGGTTTTTGAGATATATCATCAAAATGTTATGTGGGAACTTCTGATATGTATAATAATGCTTTGCTGTATCAGGAAATATCCTGATTTCAGTATTATTTTTGTAGGGGTAAGCTGTTTTACAGCATGGCTGCTCAGATTTGATTATGAGTTTATAGGTCCCTTGGCTGTCGCCTGTATATACCTTTTTAGAGATAGGATATTATATAGGAATGTTGCAACTGCAATTATTTTTGCATTTGAACCTACAGCATTTTTCAGTCTTATACCTATAAATATGTATAGTGGGAAAAAGGGAAAAGATTTAAAATATTTATTTTATCTGTTTTATCCCGTACATTTATTGGTTTTATTTTTTTTGAAAAGTATGCTTCAATAAAAATATTACGCAAATTTTAAGAAAATATTACATGGACAAAAAAGAAGAATTTTATATAATAGATACGCATGCCCATTATGATGATGAGGCATTTAATGAAGACAGAGATGAGCTTTTAAATAATGTTGAAGATACAGGTATCAAAAGGGTTGTAAATATAGGAGCTTCAATGGAAAGCTCAAGGGTAAGTCTTTTGCTTGCACATAAATATAAATTTGTTTATGCGGCAGTGGGAGTTCATCCGTCTTCAAGTGAAGAAATAGACTCGGAAAGCATTTTGAAATTGGAAGAGATGCTTTTAAATGAAAAATGTGTGGCTGTAGGTGAAATAGGACTTGACTATTACTACGATGAGCCGCAAAGACAGATACAAAAAAAGGCTTTTATTGCTCAACTTGAGTTGGCAAGGAAGTATGATTATCCTGTAGTTATCCATTCAAGAGATGCTGCAAAGGATACACTGGATATTTTAAAAGAGTTTAAGGGAGTAAAGGGAGTTATACATTGCTATTCCTACAGTAAGGAGATGGCAAGAGAGTTCATAAAACTTGGATATGTACTCGGCATAGGCGGTGTGGTCACATTCAAGAATGCAAAAAAACTTGAAGAGACCGTGGAAGATATTTCATTTGATGACTTTGTACTTGAAACCGATTGCCCGTATCTTTCACCGGTGCCGAACAGAGGTAAGAGAAATTCTTCCTTGAATCTGACTTATATCGTAGACAGAATAAGTGAGATAAAGGGAGTTTCAAGGGATTTTATTATAGAAAAGACCTTTGAAAATGCAAGAAAATTATATCCTAAGATGAAATGATTTTCATATGGAGATTAAGATGACAAAAATTGCTAATCCGGCAAATACTATAGATATAATCAAAAAATATGACTTCAACTTTCAAAAAAAGTTCGGTCAGAACTTTTTGATAGATACACATGTCTTAGATAAGATATGTGCGGAATCGGGACTGGGAGAAAATGATTTGGCCATTGAGATAGGTCCCGGAATAGGAGCGCTCACACAGTACCTTGCAAATGCCGCAAAGGCTGTTGTAGCCGTTGAGATTGATAAAAACTTGCTGCCGATACTTAATGAGACATTGGCAGATTATAAAAATACGAGTATAATAAATGCCGATTTTTTAAAGATAGATTTGGAAAATCTGATTGACGAATGCAGGCAAAAGTATGGCGAATTTGAGAACATAAGAATTGTAGCAAATTTGCCATATTATATTACAACTCCCATTATCATGAATGTTTTGGAGTCACATACATATATTGACAGCATCACAGTCATGATTCAAAAGGAAGTGGCAGACAGAATGCAGGCTGCACCCGGAAGTAAGGATTATGGCGCATTGTCATTGGCGGTGCAATATTATTCAAACCCTTATGTTGTGGCATTTGTTCCGCCAAATTGTTTTATTCCGAGGCCTAAGGTCGGCTCAAGTGTTATAAGACTTGATGTTTACAAAGATAAGCCTATAAAGACTGTAGACGAAAAGTTGATGTTTCAAATTATTCGTGCAGGTTTCAACCAAAGAAGAAAGACTTTGGTGAACTCACTGACAAATTTTGACGGACTGAAGCTTTCAAAGGAAAGAATAATTCACGCTTTGTCATTGCTTGGAAAGTCTGAAAAGATAAGAGGAGAAGCTCTTAGCTTGGAAGAGTTTGCACAATTGGCAGAATATTTACAAGAATAAATTTTGACAAGGAAAAGAAGATGAGCAAGAAAAAAAAGAATGAATTTTTAAGAGGGGTAAAGGACAGAGTAGAAGCTATCCAAGATATGGACAAACATAAGAAAGTAATGGCGGGAGGTGTAATCGGTGTAGTGGCAATAGCAGCTATAATAGGTGTTTCACTCTCAGGAAAAAGTGCAAGAAGTGTTGCTACAACTACAACCGCAGTGGTGGATTCCACTACAGCGTCAGCGGTGGCTTCCGCAAATGTAATGCCGATGGAAAAGGTGGGAAATGAGTTCCCTTCACTTGACATCACAGTAGAGACAGAGGAACCGAGACCTGAACTTTTGGAAGAGGGCGTGCAGCATTCATATATCGCCAAGGTACAGTCAAGACTTATGGAACTTGGATTTATGGACAATGATGAGCCTACCAACTACTTCGGTGAAGTTACAAAGGCTGCCGTTATGATTTTCCAAAGACAAAACGGACTTGCACAGGACGGTATCATAGGACCGTCAACATTGCCGCTTTTGATGGATGCCAATGCAAAGCACTATGCGGCAAAGCTCGGTGATGTGGGTGA
>CAUQKD010000269.1:0-3041 GCA_963518365.1 uncultured Lachnoanaerobaculum sp.
CTATGACTCAGATTCGTCCGCTTTCAGCAGAGATCGACCTTATACCGAGAGTGCACGGTTCGGCTATGTTTACAAGAGGACAGACTCAGATTTGCAATATAGTTACACTTGCACCGCTTGCAGAGGCACAAAAAGTTGACGGACTTAATCAATCCGAGACTACAAAGAGATATATTCACCAGTACAACTTCCCTTCTTACTCTGTAGGAGAGACAAGACCTTCAAGAGGACCGGGAAGAAGAGAGATAGGACATGGTGCATTGGCTGAGAGAGCGCTTATTCCTGTACTTCCGGCTCCTGAAGAATTCCCATATGCAATCAGATCGGTGTCTGAGACTTTCGAGTCAAACGGTTCAACATCTATGGCATCCACATGTTCATCATGTATGGCACTTATGGCTGCAGGTGTTCCTATAAGGAAGATGGTGGCAGGTATCTCATGCGGACTTGTAACCGGCGATTCAGACGACGATTATGTATTACTCACAGATATTCAGGGACTTGAAGATTTCTTCGGAGATATGGACTTTAAGGTGACAGGAACAGACAGCGGTATTACAGCTATACAGATGGATATCAAGATCCATGGACTTACAAAGGACATTGTAGAGGGTGCAATAAGAAGATGCCATGAGGCAAGAGACTTTATCATGGAGACTTGTATGAAGCCGTGTATTGCACAGCCTAGAAAAGAAATAAGCAAGTACGCACCTAAGATTGCACAGATTCAGATAAACCCTTCAAAGATCGGTGATGTTGTAGGTAAGCAGGGAAAGACTATCAATAAGATTATTGAAGACACCGGCGTAAAGATTGATATCAGCGAAGAAGGCTTGGTATCCGTTTCAGGTACGGATCAGGCAATGATTGACAAGGCTATCGACATTATAAGAGGTATTACAATAGAGATAGAAGCCGGAATGATTATGCAGGGTAAGGTGGTCCGTATACTTGAGTTCGGCGCCTTTGTAGAGTTGGCACCGGGTAAAGACGGTATGGTTCATATATCAAAGCTTTCCGATCGCAGAGTCGAAAAAGTTGAAGATGTGGTGAAAATAGGAGATGAGGTTACAGTAAAGGTGATTAAAGTAGATGCCATAAAGGGTAGGATTGATCTGTCTATGGAACCTTCCGATATTATCTAAAATAAATTTTGCAGAGAAAGGTGGGACTATGGAAGAAAATATAAAAGAAATACTATTTGATCTCGTATCAAGAAAACAGTTCCGACAATTAAAAGAAAAACTCTGCGATATGAATGAGTTTGATATTGCTTCATTTATTGAGGAGCTGGATTCCGAAAAGCAGATAATTGTTTTCAGAATGTTGCCAAAAGAGCTTGCAAGTGATGTATTTGCCTGCTTGGAGGTGGATACTCAGGGACATATAATAAACGGCATCACAGATAAAGAATTGGCTTATATAATTGAAGAGCTGTATGTGGATGATGCTGTAGATATGCTTGAAGAGCTTCCTGCTACGGTTGTAAAAAGAGTTTTACAAAATGCGGCTCCCAGTACAAGACTTCAGATAAATGAATTTTTAAAGTATCCTGAAAATTCGGCAGGATCTATCATGACTGCCGAGTATATAGGCTTAAAAAAGAACATGACTGTGGAAGAGGCATTTGCCTATATCAGAAAGCACGGCTATGATAAAGAGACGATATATACCTGCTATGTAATGGATGCAAAAAGAATGCTTGAAGGTGTAGTAACCGTAAAAGACCTTTTGATGAGTGACTATGAAGTCAAGATGGAAGACATTATGGACACAAATGTCATAAAGGCCGTTACTACGGATGATAAGGAGGAAATAGCGGATCTGTTTAACAAATACGATCTGCTCTCGCTTCCTGTAGTCGACCATGAAAACAGGCTGGTAGGTATTGTTACCATTGACGATGCCGTGGATGTAATGGAAGAAGAGGCCACAGAGGACTTTGAGAAGATGGCGGCTATGCACCCGTCCGAAAAGCCTTATCTTAAGACAGGTGTTTTTGAGCTTGCAAAGAATCGAATCGTGTGGTTGCTTGTACTTATGATAAGTTCAATGCTTACAGGCGGTATACTTACAAGATATGAGGATGCGTTTAAGGTGATGCCACTTTTAGTATCATTTGTTCCTATGCTTACAGATACGGGCGGTAATGCAGGTTCACAGTCATCTACAATGATTATTCGTGGTATGACTATCGGTGAGATAGCAAGTTCCGATATACTGAAAGTTATCTGGAAAGAAGCAAGGGTTTCGGTTATTGTCGGTATAATTTTGGGTGCTGTCAACTTTATAAGACTTGTAGTACAGTATCCGGGACAGCCGCTTGTAGCACTTACGGTAGTATTGGCACTTTTTGCTACAGTATTTGTGGCTAAGGTTATCGGCGGTATGCTTCCTATTGCCGCAAAGAAATTGCATCTTGACCCGGCTATTATGGCTGCGCCGCTTATTACAACAATAGTTGATGCGGTATCACTTGTGATCTATTTCCAGATTGCGGTTGAACTTTTACATATCAAATAATTTTTAAATATTTCTTAGGCTAGACTCCGAAAAGTTTAGCCTTTTTTCATTATTTATACACTTATTTGTGTTAGAATATATATATCAATATAAAAAGGATATATGCAATGAATATATATAGCAACTATGAAAAATATTTGGACATGATATTGGACGAATTTTCAAAGAGAGTCTATAAACTTAATGATGAATATAAGTCAAAAACCGGATATAAACTCTTTGAACATTTTATCTCAAGGATAAAGACCGATGAAAGCATGATTGAAAAGTGTAAAAGAAAGGGCTTTGAGGTAAGTACACACAGCGCACTCAAGGAAATTAAAGATGCCATAGGTGTAAGGATAGTTTGCGGCTTTGTCGACGATATATATACTCTTGTAGGACTGTTTAAGGATATGGACAATATAAGTGTTGTAGAGGAAAAAGATTATATACTGAATGTAAAGCCTAACGGTTATCGTTCATATAATATGATACTTGAAGTGATTACTCCTTTCCCTGATTGTGACGGCAATGAA
>CAUQKD010000270.1:0-3013 GCA_963518365.1 uncultured Lachnoanaerobaculum sp.
GCATTATGAACGAACTTACAAAAAAAAATTATGAGACTTGGAAGAGTGCAAAACTTAAGGATGAAAATCTTATAGCGGAGCTTGCGGCTATCGAGAACGACGAAGACGCTATCAACGACAGATTCTATAAGGAGCTTGCATTCGGTACGGGAGGTTTAAGAGGAGTACTCGGTGTCGGAAGCAACAGAATGAATATTTATACTGTAGGTAAAGCCAGCAGAGGCTTGGCAAACTATATCAATTCAGTTTCAAAGACACCTAAGCTTGCAATAGCATATGACAGCAGACATAATTCTGAGCTTTTTGCAAAATGGGCGGCAGGAATATTTGCAGGCGCAGGTATCAAGGTTTATATCTGGAAAGAGCTTATGCCTACTCCTTCTCTTTCATTTGCCGTAAGAGAGCTCGGATGTGACGGAGGTATTATAATAACTGCAAGCCACAACCCTGCAAAGTACAACGGATATAAGGTTTATGGTGCGGACGGATGTCAGATAGCAAATGAAGTGGCAGACAGAATACTTGATGAGATAAACAGTGTAGACACATTCTCCGATTACAAGATTGTGGACTTTAAAGAAGGACTTGAGACAGGTATTATAGAGTATATAAGTGAGAATACTTTTAACGAGTTCATAGATGCGGTTTCAACAC
Organism: uncultured Lachnoanaerobaculum sp.; assembly: GCA_963518365.1. Lineage (GTDB taxonomy): Bacteria > Bacillota > Clostridia > Lachnospirales > Lachnospiraceae > Lachnoanaerobaculum. Next base: position 655 of record CAUQKD010000270.1, read on the forward strand.
AGACTTTCATAGGTGACGATGTAAACAAGGACGTAAAGATTGCTTATACACCGCTGTACGGAACAGGACTCAGATGTGTTACAACCTGCCTTAAGAAAAACGGCTTCACAAATATCGAAGTGGTAAAAGAGCAGGCTACTCCAAACGGTGATTTCCCTACCTGTCCGTATCCTAACCCTGAGATAAGACAGGCGCTTGAGGTAGGACTTAAGGTTGCAAAGGATGTGGGTGCGGATATACTTATAGCCACAGATCCGGACTGTGACAGAGTGGGTATTGCAGTAAAGCAGGGCGACGACTTCAGACTTTTCTCAGGTAATGAGGTAGGTGTACTCCTTACAGACTTTATCGCAAAGAGAAAGATTGCGATGGGCATTATGCCTAAGAAGCCTGTACTTGTAAAGACCATAGTTACTACCGATCTTGCAAAGAGAGTGGCTGACGACTACGGAATTGAGACAAGAGACGTACTTACAGGATTTAAGTATATAGGAGATCAGATTGCAGGTCTTGAAAAGGACGGTGAAGTTGACAGATATCTTCTCGGATTTGAGGAGAGCTACGGTTACCTTTCAGGAAGCTATGTAAGAGATAAGGATGCCGTAAACGGTTCATATCTGATTGCACAGATGTTTGCATACTATAAGGCTGAAGGAAAGTCACTGCTTGAGGTACTTGAGGGACTTTATAAGAAGTACGGCTATTATCTGAATACACTTTATTCATTTGAGTTTGACGGCGAGAGCGGTATGAACAAGATGAATGAGATAATGGACAGCTTCAGGAATAATACTCCAAGTGAGATTGCAGGTGTAAAGGTGCTTGAGGTAAGAGATTATGAGACTTCCACTCAGACTACACTGAAAACAGGTGTAAAGGAGGAAATAAAACTTCCTAAGTCAAATGTTATCAAGTATATGCTTGAGGGCAATTCAAGTGCAGTATTAAGACCTTCAGGAACCGAGCCTAAGCTTAAATTATACCTTGCAATAACCGGTGAAAATGAGTCAAGTGCAAGAGAACTTGAGAGCAAAATAGCTGATGAACTTAAGAAGCATTTAGCATAAATTTTTTTAGAGGCTGTGTATTCGGCCTCTTTTTTGTGTCGTAAATCGGATGCTATAACTGATTTTTGCTTGCAATTTAAAATCCTGTATGCTATCATTGTGCGGTAGACGAACAGATGTATTTTAGAGGCGAACATGGAACAGAATGTCAAATATTATGTGGTAAAAGACAAGGCGGTGCCTGAGGTACTTATAAAAGTGGTTGAGGCGAAAAGACTGCTGACAGCGGATAAGATGATGACTGTAAAAGAAGCCACAGATAAATGTGGTATAAGCAGAAGCTCATTTTATAAATATAAGGATGATATATTTCCGTTTGATGATTCTTCAAAGGGAAGGAATATTACCCTTTCAATTCAGATATCAGATGAACCGGGTCTTTTATCGGAGCTTTTGGCAGTAGTTGCAAAATATCATGCCAATATTTTGACAATACATCAAACTATACCGGTAAGCGGTGTGGCAACTATTTCTTTGTCTATAGAGATTTTAAAGGATACCGGAGACTTGTCTAAGCTGGTAGATGAAATCAGGAGTTTGGAAGGCATCTTTGATATAAAAATTTTAGCTAGGGAGTAATATATGTTTAATATTGCAATTTTAGGATTTGGAACAGTAGGTTCAGGTGTATATGAAGTTATAAAGGAGAACAATGCTCTTTTAAAGCAAAAGACAGGTGAAGATATAGCGGTAAAAAAGATACTTGATATCCGTGAGTTTCCCGGCAGCGAGTGGGAAAGTCTTGTTGCACATGACATAAAGGAAATAATAGAAGATAATGATATAGATGTGGTAGTGGAGACAATGGGAGGAACATCTCCTGCATTTGAGTTTGTAAGAGACGCACTTCTTTCAGGAAAGCATGTCACCACATCAAATAAGGCATTGGTAGCGGCACACGGTACCGAGCTTTTAAAGATTGCAAGAGAAAAAAATGTAAACTTCTTCTTTGAGGCAAGTGTAGGCGGAGGTATTCCGATAATCAGAACACTTACAGAAAGCTATGCGGGTGAGCATATTAAAGAGATTACAGGTATCTTAAACGGTACTACAAACTATATACTTACAAAGATGGATACAGAGGGTGAGGACTTTGAAAAAGCACTGTCTACAGCACAGGAGCTTGGATATGCCGAGAGAAATCCGGAGGCTGATGTGGAAGGTTATGACACCTGCAGAAAGATTGCAATATTGGCATCTTTGGCAACAGGAAAGGAAGTAAACTTTGAGGAAATACATACAGAGGGTATTACAAAGATAGACACAACAGATTTTGAATATGCCAAGCATAT
>CAUQKD010000271.1:0-3002 GCA_963518365.1 uncultured Lachnoanaerobaculum sp.
GCAATTAGCGCCTCATTATTGTTAGGGTTGCTCACTTATGGATTGTTGAAATTGAGAAAAAGATAATTTTTCTTGCTTCGTAAAAAAGTAAAGCATTATAAAACCTTTTTTACAAAAGGCAACTGATGCTTTTTCCTCTTTTATCTTTTACATTTGAACTTTTCTATTATAGGTTATCTAATTTAAAATATATTTTTCAAAAAAATAACCATTCATAACTAACGTCCAGCCAATGCACGTTGGGAGCTTGTACTGAGAATAAAAGAACTCAAAAAGAAAGTGACAAAATAATTCAAAATAAAATAAATGATAGCAAAAGAATATATCCCTATTTATATTGTATTAATAGTTCTTACACTTTTTTATATAAAGGATAAAAGAAAGAAGAAAAATGATGACAACCCAATGAATATAGCAAGGGTATTTGATTCATTCATACTAATAATAATACTTTTGGTATTAATTATATTATCTATTTTTAAATAATAGGCAATATCCAAGATGGGCAATATTCCACAAATAGGTGCAAAAAATACAGCGAAAATTAATTTTACTATGAATATACAAAGGGAAAATGGAATTGATGAAGTGAATTGTGCTTTCAGAATGCTGAATATGAGTCTTGACCAATTTATTGAGATACAACATTCAATGGTAAGTTTAGATTTAGACTTTGAGGTGAATGAGGATCATAGAAACATTATTATAGATATGAATCACAAAGAAGATGTCTATACAATTATTCAGCTTTGTAAAAAATTCAATATTAAAAAAGGAAATATATATTGTTCTATCATATCATCTTATGACAATGGAGGTTTTAGACTGCCTTCATATATTATCTATTTGATAAAAGAAATGCAGGAAATAGAATTAGATTTTTCATTTGTGGTATGTTGATAATGAATTAAATATGCTAAACGTGTTTAAACACAAAATTACTAATTTTTGGGAACTTTTATTTTATTTAAAAAGTTTAAACAACTTCATAAACTTTGCATATTGGAATATGTATAGAATGAGTTTATTGACGTTAATAGAATATCTGTAGTTTATTTATTAAGTTCGATTCTCACATAATTCGTAATTTATTTATGGTCAACATGACCTAATTTTATAGAAGGTAAGTATTTATAAAAAAACTAAAAAAGAGATTTATGAGCATTAGATTGTATAAGAATATTTTATTGTTCTTATTTTTATGGGTTAATACATCGGCTTGCATTTCTGCTGATACAACAAAAACTGTGGAGAGTAAGACAATAGGAAATGGAGTGATAATCACTGAGGCAAAAGGATGGTTAGAGACTGTTTACGCTAAATGGAAACCTATAGCTGGAGCTGATGGTTATCATGTTTATGTGAAAGGTGGGCAATATGCTGATTATAGCAAGGTTGATGCCGAGTTGATACGCTTATATAATGGCTATGTACGAGTTGATATTCCAGGATTAAAAGCTGGTACTTATTCTCTGAAAATCGTAGCTGTAAAAGTTGGGAAAGAAACCGAATCAGGTGAGGTAACAGGGCTGAAAGTCTTGAATTATCTACGTGAGGGCTTTGCTCATAAGAATTATTCGGGTGTAGGTGCTTATAATGATGATGGTACGTTGAAGTCTGGTGCGGTTGTTATTTATGTAAATAAAGACAATGCTAAAACAGTCAGTACTCGTTTAGGTAAGGCTACGTTCACAGGTCTTCAGGCTATTCTTAACGCTTATCAGAAAGATAATATCACCACACCATTGTCTGTTAGAATCTTAGGTTTACTTAGAAATGGTGATACTGATGCTTTCGGAAGCAGTACAGAAGGTATACAGATTAAGGGAAAGCAGGCAGATAGTGAGATGAATATTACCATTGAAGGAATTGGTGAGGATGCTAGTATCTATGGTTTTGGCTTTTTAGTAAGGAATGCTAAGAGTGTTGAATTTCGCAATTTAGGCATCATGCGAGCTATGGACGATGGTGTGTCACTTGACACAAATAATTCTAATATATGGGTTCATCACATGGATTTATTCTACGGAAGGGCGAGCGGTGGAGATCATATTAAGGGAGATGGTTCTATTGATGTGAAGACTGATTCAAAGTTTGTCACAATAGACAACTGTCATTTCTGGGACACAGGAAAGACAAGTATGTGTGGTATGAATAAAGAAACAGGTCCTAACTATATCACTTATCACCACAACTGGTTTGATCATAGTGACTCTCGTCATGCACGTGTTCGTACGATGAGCGTTCATTTATGGAATAACTACTATGATGGTTGTGCAAAATATGGAATTGGTGCAACGATGGGTTGCAGTGTTTTCTCAGAAAACAACTATTTTCGTGCTACAAAGAATCCTATCTTGATATCAAAGCAGGGAAGTGATGAAAAAGGTGCTGGCAAATTCTCTGGTGAGCCTGGAGGTATGGTGAAAGAGTATGGAAGTTTATTTACAGAGAAGGGATCAGAGAATGCTTATACTCCAATTAGCTATGCAGATAATAATAGCAGCTTTGATTTTTATCATGCTATTTCACGTAATGAAAAAGTACCAGCCTCTGTTAAAACGCTTCATGGTGGAAATACCTATAACAACTTTGATACAAATACTGCACTAATGTATTCGTATAACCCAGATGCAACCTCTCTTGTTCCTTCTCAAGTCACGGGATTCTATGGAGCAGGACGTTTGAATCATGGCTCTTTGCAGTTTAAATTTAACAATGCTATCGAAGATACGAATTCTACTCCTATACCAGCATTGGAAGCACTTATTGATGCTTATTCGGGTAAGTAGTTTGGTAAAGAGCTATATGTTTGTAGCTTGAAAAGTATACTTTGATAAGAGGTTGTAAGGCTATGTTTTACATTTATTTTTCGTCAACCTTGTAGTCTTGGGTGTATATAATAAACGTATTTAAACGTTTTTTAGAAACTTGGAGATAAACCCTAATAGGAGCATTCCATTTCAAGTTACATCAAGAAAATAAACATCTGGTTGCACTCC
>CAUQKD010000272.1:0-2966 GCA_963518365.1 uncultured Lachnoanaerobaculum sp.
CTGTAAGTCTTGGAGATACTCCTGCAAAATCCTTTGTAAAGGTTACAGCAAAGATGATGCTTCCGGGAGTGGCATCTGGTGCTATTTTGAGCTGGATTACAATAATAAATGAGTTGAGTTCTTCAGTTATGTTATATACTTCAAAGACTAAGACAATGTCTGTAGCTATTTATAATGAAGTTATAAGAGCAAGCTACGGCCCGGCGGCGGCACTTGCAAGTATATTGACATTGACAACAGTAATATCACTTCTGGTATTCTTCAAGGTATCCGGAAGCAAGGATGTTACAATGTAATAAAAATATAATATAGGATATAAAGGGTGTAAGCTATGAATAAAAAGATAAGTTTTAAAGAAGAGTTAAAAAGGAGTCTTATAGTTCATGCGCTTACACCCTGTTTTATTTTATGCATAATATGTGTACTAGGATTTATTTTAATTGCATCTGTAAATATATATAGAAATAATAATATATATTCTCTAAATTCAAGAGAAAAGTTTGAAAGTGTATTAAACAGTTATATTGAAAATACAAACCACATTGCAAAGGATATAAATATAGAGGATTTTCAAAGTGATAAGCAGTATAAAGTTGATGTAATAGAGGGAGTTTATAATTTTCTGAATCAAAAGAGTATGAAGGCACAATTTTATATTTTTGATAATAACCTTGATATAATCTACAGTACTGAAAGAAGTGAAGATAAAAAGAATTTCATAAAATATCAGGTAACCGGCAGTAAATCAAATTTTATGGGAGACAGTTCAAATATAATATATATTTATGGTGGGAACGGGGTGGATAACACACCTATGTCATCATACCTTATAGTAAAACCGATTATAAGAGATGATAAATTTGCAGGGGTTTGTACATATGAGCTGGAGCTTAAAAATCTTGATGCTGTTTTTAACAATACAAACAGTACGGTGTTACTTGTAAATAAATTTCATAGAGTGTTATTCAGCAATTCAAGGCGGTTTGTAGATGACAGAAATAAGATTATAAAAAATTTCAGAGATAAAAGCGGGATTGCATTTGAAGATGGAGAGTTAATCTATATATCAAAGAATAAAGTGGCTCATGCGGATACGTGGATATATGTAATCACAGATTGCAGTATTTATCTGAATATCAGTATAATTATGTTGTTATTGATAATTGCCGTGACAATAATAATGTCAGCTGCAATTTCTTCAAGTGCGGGTAAGTTTTCCGCAAAAAAGACCGTCATAATATATCAGCTTATAGACGCCTTAAAACAGGTGGAGGATGGAAAACTTGATATAAATTTGAATATTGAATCTGATGACGAGTTTAAATCCATAGGTCATTCTTTTAATATGATGCTTGGCAGTATAAGGCATCTTATAGAAAGACATGATAAAATGGCACTGGAAAATAATATGGCGATAGTTCAAATGATGGAGTCGCAGTTCAATCCGCATTTTTTATTCAATACACTTGAGTCTATAAGATATCTGGTGAAATTTAATCCGAAGGTTGCAGATAAGACGGTAGTAAACTTGTCAAAGCTTTTAAGATACAGCATACAAAACACTGTTGATACAGTCAGATTCAAGGAAGAATTTGATTTTGTTAAAAGATATATAGAGATCATGAAGGTGAGGTTCGGGGAAAGACTTGAGTTTAATGATAATATTTCAGATGAGGTAAAAGGGGTAAGCGTACCTAAGATGATAATTCAGCCTATTGTGGAGAATGCCGTTAAATATGGATTCGGAGAAGATGTGGAAGTCTTGAGAGTTGAAATATCGGCATATATTGAGAATGAAAAACTATATATTATAGTTAAGGATGACGGAGTAGGAATAGAGGAAGACTTACTGAAAGATTTGGTGTTTAATTTAAAAGAAAAGTATAACAGTTCGGATCATATAGGGCTTTACAATGTACATAAGAGAATAGAACTCCTCTACGGTACTGAATACGGACTTGAAATCAACAGCGAAACAGGCAAAGGTACGGAAGTTGTTTTGGTGTTGCCACAAATTTTTTAATAGGAAGAATGAGATATGAATAAAATTATTATAGTTGAAGATGAGGAGATTATAAGAAACGGACTGGCCGTTTCATTTGAGTGGATGGAGTACGGATGCAGCATAGTCGGACTTGCAAAGAACGGAAAAGAAGGGCTTGATATGATACTGGAACTTGAACCTGATATAGTGCTCAGCGATATCAAGATGCCTAAGATGACAGGAATAGAAATGATACAAAATGCAAGAATGCAGGGAAAAGAGTTTTTCAGTATAATACTTACAAGTTATGCCGAGTTTGAATATGCTAAAAGTGCTATAGAATTCGGCGCATCCGGATATTTGCTAAAGCCTGTAGATGAAGACGAACTTATAGAACTGTTAAAATCAATAACGGATAAAATAAATAAAAACAAAAGGCAAAAAAGAATAGAGGAAAGTATAAAGGACAAGATAATAGAAAATGAGGAAGACTGGAAGATATTTTTAAAGGCGGGAGAAAGTTCGGATTCTATTATAAGGTCGGTTTATGAAATCATACAGAATAAGTATAGTGAAAAACTTGGTATAAATGATGTTGCAGAGGAGCTTAAGGTAAGCAACAGTTATATCAGCAGAAAGTTAAAGGCAAAGCTTAATACAAGTTTTGTGGATTTATTAAGTCAATATAGAATAAAAAAGGCTATTTCATATCTTAAGAAGTCGAACTTAATGATATACGAGATATCGTGTAAAGTCGGATTCGGTGATTATAAGTATTTTTGTACGGTATTTAAAAAATATACTTCCCTCAGCCCCTCAGAATATCAAAACAGAAATGCCAAAATGTAAGAAAATTGTTCTTGCATTCCGTTATAGACTATGCTAAGATTAAATACTGTGACACATAATCCTTGCTTTTGATAGTGTTATCAAAGGCCGGAGACCAAGAGGAGGTAAGAAATGACAAGTACATATGAATTGG
>CAUQKD010000273.1:0-2964 GCA_963518365.1 uncultured Lachnoanaerobaculum sp.
GCCTGTCCAAAAATCCGCCCTTTTGACCTCTTTTCAGTTCAACCGACATCTTTTGGTTTGCAATACTGTTTGCCAAATCCGCCCTCTGAGCCCTTATACTGCCAAGTTTACCTGTGACTTCATCCATATCCGCTCTGTTTTTTTCAACAGCTTTTTCATACTCAAGCTTTTCAGATTCTATTTTGGCTCTTTCGGCTTCTTCTTTTTCAGATGTATTATCATCAATATTTTGCTTTGCATTCTTATATTCTGCATACTTCTTTTGCAAATTCCTTGCGTCACTTCGCAAATCGGACACATAATCATACTGCTTTTTAAATTTATCATAAATCTCGCTGTCAGACTTATATTCTTCATTCAGATATTTGACAATGCATCCTATTTTATTCAATATATTTGTCATGTTTTCAGCCTTACCGCCTTCAAGAGAGAAAGTGCCCCAAAACCTTTCTTCTTTCATATCAGTATTGGCTATATCTTTGAAATAATCAGCTTTTTCAAGTTCAGGCAATATATTATCATCAATTCCCTCTTTTAAAGGTAACTCATTGACAATATTTTGAACGGCACCGTTATTGGAACTTGCAACCACAATATTATTTTCTGCAATTTTATCTGTGAGTTCTCCTATTGAAGCCTTACCGTAATATAAAGTGTATTCATTTCCTTTTATATACTTTGATTTTAGTAAACATATATCATGTGCCTGTTTAACAACCAACTCCGCAAATATATCTTTTAAAAGTGTAGTCTTTCCTGTTCCCGGAGGACCGTTTACACTTCTCATATTGCTTTTGTCATATCCTATTGTCAAGTTTACGGCTACCTGTTGCATAAATGAAAGTGCAAACTCTGTTTTACTTGGGAATCTTCCAAGCGGATAATTTTGCGGCTCCAATATCTTTTCAAACACAGATTGATTATAGTTTGGAGAGTCTTTTTTACCGTCCAAATTTATCCTGTCGTTTATATTTCCACCTGTCAAATATCTTTTAAGGTTTGTATTATTGATTTCCTTTGACTTATTGAGGTCGTCAATAAAGAAAGAGTGCAAATTTGTTGCTTCCGTTTCAATATTACTTAGTATCTGTACACGACAATTCTCTATATCAATATTATACTCACTTAACAAAGCATTTAATGCGTTATCAAATTTCTCCGGATCATCCTCACTACCTTCAAATCCTTTGATTGTCTTTTCCTTGAACTTCTCTTCAAATTCCTGAAAATCCGACTTACTTGGTACATCCTGCAGATATCTCATATATCCGCTACAGGTAAAAAAGATATTATCACTTATAAAGTTTATATTTTTATCAAAATATAATGCGATACTGAATTTATTACCATAATTTATATCACTCTGTGTTTTTGCCACTCCGTATTTCTCTCTGAGAAATTCTACCACCTCGGCAAATTTAAAGATATCCAAATACAGTACAAGACCTGAATTTTTATATTTCTTCTTGTCTGAACTTTCCATCAGGTTTTGAAAATACTTTTTATATTTTTTATCAGTCAAATCATCCAATAGCAGAATATCTCTATCCTTTAAGTTGATTTCTCCCTCTGATAAATGTTCCACCATAATCCAAGTATCTAAAATGCTGTTTGTATTATCAATTGTACCTCTACGCCTTATCATACCAACTTCTCCATCTCTTCCTTACTTAGTTTCCTGCTCTCACCCTTTTTTAGGTGCAAATCATCAAGATTCAGCCCTCCGAATGCAACTCTTTTTAAATATGTCACCTCACCGCCAAGAGCTTTTATCATTCTCTTGACCTGATGAAACTTGCCCTCATGTATAGTTAACATTACCTCCCTATCCGATAGAATTTCAAGCTTTGCAGGTTTTGAAACCTCACCCTCGCCTATATCAAATCCTTTAGCCGTACATTCTATAGCGTCATCTTCTAAAATACCGTCAAATTTTGCATAATATACCTTATCCACATGAGATGCAGGTGATACCAGCCTGTGATTTAGAGCTCCGTCATTTGTCAAAATCAAAAGTCCTTCCGTATCAAGGTCAAGTCTGCCCACAGGCACAATATTTTTTCTGTCCGAATCAATAAGCTCCATAACAGTTTTGTGTACATTGTCCTTAGTGGCACAGACATATCCTGCAGGCTTATAAAGTACATAGGTCTCAAACTCTTCTACAACCACCTGCCTGCCTTCAAAATAAAGCTTATCTCTTTCACTGTCTATCTTTTCATCAGCTTTTTTTATAACTTTGTCATTTATTCTTATCTTGCCCGCTTTGGCATATTTTTTGATTTCACTACGACTTCCGAAGCCAAGCTCAGACATAATCTTATCCACTCTGACAACCATTACATCCATCTCCAGCCCTGATAATACTTATTTTTACAGCTTCTCTTGTTCTGTTTTACAAAGCCGAGCGAAAATCCGTCCACACATACAAGCCTGATTCCGTTGTACTCGTCATCAGCCTCTATAGTCTCACCCTTTAAATACTTTATCACTCTTTCATCAGTCGCACTAAGGTCAAGCGGATTTTCCCACTCATCAAACTTTATATTCATAGCCAAAGCCTGGAAAGGCTCAAATCTGTTTTTCTTTATCTCTCCCAAAAGCAGACCTGTTCTGATATAGTGAAGACTCTTATCAATCAGTGCGTCTTTCGGCAGATAGTAAGCGTAGTCTTTGTTGATAAAAATCCTATCATAATCCCAATCACGCTTTATCTTCTTTAAAAAATCCAAAAGCTCCTCAGGTAACTTCGCGGGCTTCTTTCTTTTATTATTTTCCTTCTTATTGTCTTTAATTACAATCTCAGTTTCACTGCCGCTCTTTTTAAGCCTTGCTACAAAATGCCCCTCTCCCTTAAGCTTATGCGGAAAAAGCCTTACAGTCCCCGGCAATTGCTTGGACTCTTCAAACCCGAATTCAGGTGTAATCCTGTCAATATCAAAGTCATTATGATTTTCCAAGAAA
>CAUQKD010000274.1:0-2949 GCA_963518365.1 uncultured Lachnoanaerobaculum sp.
ACATTGTAGCACAAATTTTAAATATAGTCGAGCTATTAAAAAGATATTGTACTAGAGTATAGTGTCTAAGAGTATACAGAATCAAAGATAAACCAAATATATAAATATTTGTATGGAACATATCTACCTGTATAACTGCAATGTTCCACAATTATTAGTTTTTATTTCTTGAAGAATTAAATACTTCTATCAAAGACAAACTGAATACCTCTAATGTTTGTAAATTCCAGAAAAAATATAGTAAACTCATTTTATTTCTTAAGGAAGAAATGCCGTTACTGATGTAGTTGCCTACCATAGCTACGTCTTTTTGAACCAGCTCAATTGAAACAATCCACTGTCCAGTTTAATTATCGCATATCAGTATATAAGATGTGATTGCGTTCCTTATCAGTATATCAAAGATAAGGTAGATATTCACTTTAACAGATACAACGCTTAAAATATTTTATAATCAGAATCACATTTTCTTCTATTAGTGGCTTCATGGAAGAAGCGGTCAGTATTCTAATGTAATAGAACACATTCCAGAGGATCTGCAGAATATCCGTAGTGAAACACTAATCAGTTTCACAAATGGTCCAATTTTCTATTGAAATTAATACAAATAACATTGTCAATACACTACTGGTTGAACAGCAATCCTACAGAAGCTATATGTAATGTTAAAACTGGCAAAAAATATTTGCCAAAAAACAGACATCATGTCATACATAATACTATTTATATAGGCTCTATTTTTACTGTTAATATCATTTTTTCATATAAGTCATACATCAGTTCTTTAATTGCTGCTTTTTATGGGCTTTCTTTTCTTTTTGATCACATCCTCAAATTTTCCATAAAACAACCCCCAAACTGAGCAATTATATCTTACAACAGCTTGGAGGTTTACATTTACACAAACTTTAGGATGCTCACCACAACCTACCATGTTATAAACATAGTAGATTGTGAAATTTTTTCATCACTTCTGTTTGATCACATCCTCAAATTCATCTAGTGATAGAACTCCACTTTCTTTAATACTTCTCGCTCTAAAACCTGAATTATTTGTGCCATTCCTCAACATTGAAAGTGCTGACATTGTATCTCCACACGGAATTATAACACTATCTACTTTATCACCTACCTCCAATAGTATTGGCTGATAAACAGGTTCTATTCCCCCTACAAGCACAAACATCTTATTTCTGTCAAGCAAGTTATTCTTCTGCAATATATCATTAACATAACTTCTATAGTCAATAGTATCTAAATTATTCCAAGATACTCTTAATAAAAACCAATGTCCTACTCTACTGTTGATTATATCAATATCGCTATCTGATAATAAATCAACAGTAGATTCATCTACCGGTTTCCCTATATTAAATGTAAATGTCAAAAAACTATTATTCACTTTTACCGGCAATTCCCAAATATAATCCTGAGTCGAAAGTTTTTCAAATAAAGCCCTACTATCTTGAAAATCTGAAACATTTATTGTATTTCCCATATATATTTTTACTGCTTTTCCGAAGTCGATATCTTCTAATTTCATCTTATCATGTATATCACCAAGTTCATATAGACGATTAGCTTCTTCCAACATATCATATTTTAACTTTTCAATTTCTTCATAGTCCTTAGAATCCTCTAACTTTTCGAAAAAATTGAATTCTTTATAATTCATATATGCTTCAGTAGAATTAGATGAAGTTGCCATATCCAACTGCATAGCAAATGTTTTCTTAAACATGGTAAATGTTCCAATGCATACAGATGCAAGTATTAAAATTGAAAAACAAGATATAAAAGTCTTTTTTTTCATCATCACATTATCCTCCTTAATACAATTATTATACATAACCTATAAACCAACTTTACCTTAACCAAACCATGCTTGTGCATTTACCATTACCTGTTGGCAAGTTAGCTGATGTAACTAAATCACGATATCTTACACTATAATCATTTGTATTACCCCACGGGTCATGAAAACTAAAAGTATGATTATTGTCTCTGTCATATTCAAAACAAGTAATATCATGTCCCATGTCTTTTCCAAACCATGACATATGCATAACTATTGGCTTATAATTCATCAATTTATCTTCACAATTATTTGCAGATAAATTACTGTAATTTGCAATTGCATCAGCACTACAAACAAACTCTATAGCCCTTTCAACCTCATAATCACTTCCACCATCATTGACTATAGAACCCTTTACATATGAAACAATATTCGACTGCGTTTTATTTGAAGATGGATTAATGTATTTTCCAACCATAAGCGAACTTGCTGCCCAACACCAATTAGTTTTATTTTGGCTAATTCTTGGAACCGCTAATCTTGTATAGTACAACTCACCATTTGAGTTAAAACCAAAAATTGTACCATTTAAATTAATTTTCCCTGTCACCATCCATCCTTCTGAATCAAAGTAATACCATTGATTTTTTATATACTCCCAACCATTTGTAGTGTAGGAACCATCATCATGGCGATACCACCATCTTCCATCACTTGCCTGAATCCACTTTCCGCTCTTTGCTGATGCTAACTGCAATTCTGACTTATCATCCATATATAAATTCAAAGTATTGTCAGCATATACAGTATATGAATTACCAATAGCTAAAATCATCATAAATAAACCAATAAATAATATCTTAATTCTTTTCAGCATACTACACCTCAACTTATTTTACTATTATTAACTCAAACTTCCCACACCCAAAATGGGGTTAGTACATTGAAAATTCAATATTTCAGCTAACAAAATAATGATTTATGCTGTTTTAGGTTTAGGATGTAATGCATTTTGCAGATATTTTGGCAGCCTTGATTCAAAATCAAGCATAAAAACAGATATTTGCTCGTTACTTAACCTAAGTGTATCACAAAGAAGAGAATTGCCGTCACTCCAACATAAAGTAAGCATACGATAACCCTTTTGATAA
>CAUQKD010000275.1:0-2923 GCA_963518365.1 uncultured Lachnoanaerobaculum sp.
TATATCCTCAAATAAGTTGCCTACTTAAGACAGCTTATTTAAGTGCGCCGGTTTATGGCTTACCTCTACTTTCTTTCACACTAATACTCCTTTACATTAATAATTAATACAAAAATACGCTCAATTAAATATATATTACATATATTTAATTTTGTCAATATTTTTTGTAGTACAAAAATATTATAAATTTTTCATACAATAGTATACATATTTTATAGTTAAAACAGAATAAAAAACTTGATAGATACAAGTGAAATGTATATACTGTTAGCGATTAATTTTTAGTTTTGTATTTATAGAAAGGTGATATGTATTAGATGAAGAAAATAATAATTGCGATTGCAATAATAATTGTACTTGTTGCAATCGGATGGTATTGCAGATTTATTTTCGGGCTTGCATCGCAGATGGCAAACCCGAAGGTCTCCACGTTGGAAAAGGAGATATCTTGGGAGAAGGAGCATAAGCTTTGGGGAGAATATGACGACTATGAGAAAGAGGATTATATAGTAAAAGGCCTTAATGATTATGACCTCCATGTAACCTTGGTAAAAAATCCTATACCGAGTGATAAGTATGTGATAATCAGCCACGGCTTTAAATCAAACAGATATGGTGCGGTGAAGTATGTGGATTCATATATTGACCTTGGATTCAACTGCATTATCTATGATATGAGAGACCATGGTGAGAATGAAAAGGTGACAGTAAGTCTGGGTCAGTTTGAATCTGAGGATTTATATAAGCTTATCGAAGATACATATAACAGATACGGCAATATAAAGCTTGGGCTTCACGGCGAGTCAATGGGTGCGGCGACTTCACTGATGGTGCTTGCTAAAAAGCCTAAGGTGGATTTTGTTGTGGCGGATTGCGGATTTTCAAATCTTTATGATTTGATTTATAAAGCTTATGATATTGCTAAGACTCCTTTTGTTTTGCCGAGTGTAAATGCGGTTATGAAGTTAAGATACGGATATGATATGAAAAAGACTTCGCCAAAGGATGCTCTTGTCGGAAATGAAGTACCTGTATGTTTTATACACGGTGAGGCTGATACCTTTATATTGCCGGAAAATTCACAGGTAAATAAGGCTGCCACATCAGGATATTCAGAGCTGCATTTGGTACCGAATGCGGCACATGCACAGTCAAGAGAAGTATTGGGTGAGGCGGAGTACAGAAGTATAATAAGTGATTTTCTAAAAAATATAGACTTTAAATAAAGATTTTTGAGATTAAAAAATATCCTGACAAGTAAAAAGCATTAGCGCTGTGACTTGTCAGGATATAAAGTCTCTCTAATAATGGAACTTTACATTATTACGCTTTAGTATATCTGTAATCAAATCAAATTTATCTTTTTTATAAATCAATAATTCTTTAAAATATTGGTCGGCTATAATACTGTCGTATATATTTACAAAGAAAAATGGAAACAAACTATCTTCTTTAAAGTTCATGATTTTTCTCAAATCAAGCATACTTGTAGTCCCTTTTAATCTAATCAAAGACGGTTTTATCTCTATTAGCCTAAAGCCCAAATCAAATGCCAGATTTATAGTGTCAATTTCATTATTTAAGCAATCAAGTTCTATTTCCTTTTCTTCATATAAAAATAGTTTCAATACCTCAACAGGTAAATTTTTATCTTGCAGGTCATCAATTAGCAAGAAATTAACTGTTTTTTCAGCGGTACTATTTGATAAATCACTATTCATACATATACATATCCCTCTTACAATACCAAATTAGTGGAATTCTACGTTGTGACGATTCAAGATATCTACAGCTAAATCAAACTTTTCTTTTTTATAAACATAATTTTCTCTAGCATAGTGTTCAATGAATATTTCGTCCTTAATAAATAGGGAGAAAAACGGTAACAAATTTTCTTCTTCATCTTCTTCAGTAGTTTGAACAAAACTTTTTAGACTCACAATTTTATTTAAATCCAGCATACCTGTAGTCCCACTCAGCCTGATTAAGAATTGTTGTATTTCTATTACTCTAAATCCCAAATCAATTGCCAGATTTATAGCATCAATTTCATCATTCCAGCAATTTAGTTCTACTTCTCTTACTTTATCTAAAAACAGCTTCAACACTTCGAGTAGCCAATCATTGTCTTGCCAGTCATCAAGCTCAAAACTATAGTACTTTAGCAATAGTTTAATCTCCTCTATAAAATTATCTATTATAAAACTATAGGAGCAAGATATAATAATATAGTGGTAATTACAGCTGCAACACTTCCCCATACAGCAGAATTAACTATTTTATTTGTATTGTTAGACATTGAACCTGCTATATTTTTTGCAAAACTTGCTATTTCCTTTGCAGCTTCTCCAAAGTTTACAAAACATTGATCTATAACAACAGTCTTAGATACACTATCATATACACGTATGCAATCTTGTCCGGCTGATCTATATTTAACTATATGTAAATTTACTACATCTCGAGTTTTTTTAGGTGTTCTTTTATAAACATGTAAATTTATATGATTAATATTCCCCCAATTACCAACCGGTCCATTATGAATATTTGTTACCTTAATATACATATCGCCTACTTTGACAGGTCCAAATGCTAATCCAGCATTATAAAAAGAACTACCTTGTGTATATCCAAAAACTATACTTGGATTATATGTACCTGCAAAACTATTTATTGAAACAACATTTGTAAACATTAATAGCGCTAATATGATTGCCAATATCTTTTTAAATTTTAATTTTAACATAATATTCCCCTTTGCCAATATAACCAATATCATCATTTCACATACTTACATACTACTTTTTTCTATATCTCAATTCTTGTACATCTGTGGATTTGTTTTCATAAAAATCTCCATTCCGCGGTCAAGCCGCGGCACAAATAGTAATGAAAGTGTTTTACATCTCAACTCTGTGATTTA
>CAUQKD010000276.1:0-2902 GCA_963518365.1 uncultured Lachnoanaerobaculum sp.
AATCTTCACTCAATGCTTTATCAAGTCCTTCTTTTCCGTCAGTTGAAATATCCACCTCAAAGCCGGAAATCTCCAGATAATCTCTCTCCAGCTCCGCTATGCTTACTTCATCTTCAATTATAAGAACTTTGCCCATTTTATATCTCCTACTTTTTTAAAACTATATCTATATCCGTTCCTACTCCTGATTTTGATATAGCAACAACACTACCTTCATGATTTTCTATCACCTTTTTCACGATAGATAAACCTATACCGCTGCCACCAAGCTTGGTATTCCTTGATGCATCACTTCTGTAAAACCTCTCAAATATATGAGGCAGATCCTTTTCATCTATACCTCTTCCGTTATCCGAGATTCTTATATTTATAGCATCCATAGTCTCTTTGACTCTGAAGTGAATTTCGGGTTCTTCCTTGTCCATATACTTCACAGCATTGGCTACTATATTATTCAAGGCTCTCTTTATCTGCTCTCTGTCAATATCTATTACTGTATCGGCATCGACATTGGCACTATATGAGAAACTTATTTTGATAGTATCCAGTTCAAGATACAAATCCTTCACATAATTATCAAAAAATTCTTTGACATTTGTCTTTTCAAAGTTGTATGAGAACTCATTTCCGGAAACCCTTGAATAGTAAAGTAATTCATCAATCAACTTAGTCATATCATTTGTCTTATTGTATATAGTGGTCAAGTAATCTCTGACCTTTTGCGGTGAGGAGGCGACTCCGTCAAGTATACCTTCCACATAACCTCTGATAGCCGTAAGCGGTGTCTTCAAATCATGTGAAATGTTACTCACAAGCTCTCTTGTGGCGTTTTCGGAAAGAATCTTATCCTCCTCATTTTCCTTTAATTTGATTCTCATTTTCTCAAAATCATTGTACAAAAAAGGAATTTCCACAAAATCTTTCTCATTCAATTCATAATCAAAATTACCGTCGGCAATCTTTTTGGTGGCTATACGCATCTTATCAAGCGGCACCAAAATCCTTTTATAGATCCAGAACCACATAACAATCGCAATAACATCTATGACACATGCAAGGATTGTAAGCCATAGGTCTACATCCCTTGCAGTTTCATAGTTTATACTATATATCAAAAGTATTGACGGTACAACAATTACAAGACAAACTACCGAAAATAAACCGGAGCCGATTTTCATTAGATACCCTTCTTAAGCTCCTCTACCTTGTCAAGTCTCTCCCATGGAAGGTTGAGGTCATCTCTTCCGAAATGTCCGTAAGCTGCAGTCTGCTTAAATATAGGCTTTCTAAGATCAAGCATCTTTATTATTCCTGTAGGTCTTAAATCGAAATGCTTTCTGATAAGCTCAACTATAGCACTGTCGCTTATCTTACCTGTGCCGAATGTATCTACAGATATTGATGTAGGATGTGCTACACCGATAGCATAAGACAACTGTATCTCACATTTCTTTGCAAACCCTGCCGCTACTATATTCTTTGCAACATATCTTGCCGCATAAGCTGCAGATCTGTCCACCTTTGTGCTGTCCTTTCCTGAGAAAGCACCACCGCCATGTCTCGCATAGCCTCCATAGGTGTCAACTATTATCTTTCTTCCTGTAAGACCTGAATCTCCGTGAGGTCCGCCTATAACAAATCTTCCTGTAGGGTTGATAAAGTACTTTGTATTCTCATCCACCATATCCTGAGGAATGATCTCGTCAAATACATATTTCTTTATATCCTTATGTATCTGCTCCTGTGTCACATCTTCATCATGCTGTGTGGAAAGCACTACGGTATCTATCCTTACAGGCTTACCTTCCTCATCATACTCTACAGTAACCTGTGTCTTACCGTCAGGTCTGAGATACTTAAGTGTACCGTCTTTTCTTACCTGTGTAAGTTTCTTTGCAAGGTTGTGAGCAAGATATATAGGATACGGCATATATTCCTTTGTTTCGTCTGTAGCATATCCGAACATAAGTCCCTGGTCACCTGCACCGTTATCCTCATCTTCTTTGTCGGTAAACTCTCTTGACTCTAATGCCTTGTCTACACCCATCGCAATATCCTTTGACTGTTCGTCAAGTGCTACAAGCACACTGCAGGTGTCACAGTCAAAGCCGTACTTTGCTCTGTCATAACCTATCTCTCTTACAGTCTCTCTTACTATCTTTTGGATATCTACTGTGGCCTTTGATGAGATTTCTCCCATTACAAGCACCATTCCTGTAGTTGTAGCCGTCTCACAAGCCACTCTTGAATCCGGGTCCGCACCCAAATATGCATCCAATATTGCATCCGATATCTGATCGCACATCTTGTCAGGATGTCCTTCTGTAACTGATTCTGAAGTAAAAAGTCTTCTCTCTTCCATCTTTCTCCTATCTTTTTACACTTATATAAACCTTAGAATATAAACTAAACAATCAAGTATATCTGGTATTAAAAAAGTCCACCAAACGGTGGACTAAGGCTTCCACTCATTGCTCGATTTCTCGCTCAGGTTGGCACCTTCCTAAAAGGGGTTGCCGTGACATCACAGATCCTTAACTCTCCGTCACTCTTAATAAGTGTATATATAATACCCATATGGGCAAATTTATTTTGTTGCAACCATAGTATACCATTTTCATATAGTTATGTAAATACGTAATTTAAAACTGCTGCAAATATTTCAGTTTCCAGGATAAGACCAAACTTTGCACTTCAGTAAAATAAGGGGCTGTCGCACTAAGTGATTAGTGTGCATCCTCTTTTTAATAAAAAAAAATTACAGCCGGACTTAGAAAAGTTCGGCTGATGGTGTAAAATATATGTATGCAAACCCATATATTATTACACAAAGATTATACTTTTAATGAGGAAGGATATCAACTAAAACTTCCTTTAAATTTAGAAACTATCATTCCGATAG
>CAUQKD010000277.1:0-2885 GCA_963518365.1 uncultured Lachnoanaerobaculum sp.
ATAAAGGATGCTAACAGTGACGACTGGTTATAGTTTGTTTTGGTTCCGGGAGATAACGTTTTAAGTAGAGGCGATGCTGAATACAATGGTAAGGTATGTGTTATCGGTGCCGGATTAAAGAGTGAAGAACTGAAGAAGTGTTTTAGAGCATAGTGCTTGTTGAATGGAGATATTATGGAACAATTACCTGTTTTTGTCATCAACGGCTTTTTAGAGGCGGGAAAGACACAATTTATGAAATTCACAATGCAGCAGGAGTATTTCAGAACTGACGGAAATACTCTTTTGATTGTTTGTGAAGAGGGCGAGGAAGAGTATGACGAAAAGCTGCTTGAATCCACTCATACGACTGTGAAATATATAGATGATATAAACGACTTAACTTTGCAAAAGATGGAGGAGCTTACCAAAGAGGTAAATCCTGAGAGAATACTTATAGAGTGGAACGGACTTTGGGAGCAGGATAAGCTTGAAATACCGAATATCTGGTTTATCAATCAGATGATTACCATATTTGACACATCAACACTTGATCTTTATATTAAGAATAAGGACTTGAAAGCATATATGGGTAAGATGTTAAGAAATTCGGAACTTGTTATCTGTAACAGGGCTGACGATATTGACGAGGATACACTGAGCGCATATCATCTTCAGATAAAGGCTATGGCTCCTAATGCCGAGATCATATTTGAAGGTGAAGAAGGCGAAATAACCGGAGATTTCAGTATAAACTTACCATATGACCTTGATGATGCAAAACTTGTCATAAAATCTGAAGATTACGGCGTTTTCTATGTCGATACTATGGACAGGCCGGAAAAGTATGACGGCAAAGAAGTGGAGTTTACGGCACAGGTTGTAAGACCGAACGGAATAGGTGATGATATACTTATAACCGGAAGAAGGGCAATGACTTGCTGTGAGGCGGATATTCAGTTTTTAGGTTTTGTATGCAAATATAAAGGAGCAAAGAACTTTAAAAATAAGGACTGGGTTAAGGTAAAGGGAAAAATCAAATTCGAGATGAATAAACAGTATCGTGCAAAAGGACCTGTAATATATGCTGATGATGTATTGCTTACAGGGCCGATAGACGGTTTGGTTCAGTTTTAGGAGGATTATGTCGGATTTAGAATTGCTGAATGAGGCAAAGAAGGCCGGAAAGATGGCATATGTTCCTTATTCAAAATTTAAAGTAGGAGCTGCACTTTTGACAAAGTCGGGGAAAGTAATACATGGCTGCAACATTGAAAATGCCGCCTATACACCTTGCAATTGTGCGGAAAGGACCGCTTTTTTCAAGGCGATATCGGAAGGAATATATGATTTTTGCAAAATAGCCGTTGTCGGAGGATTTGAAGATACCGGTTTCGACAATATGTGTACTCCATGTGGAGTATGCAGACAGGTGATGCAGGAGTTTTGCAATCCGAAAGAGTTTGAGATTATAATGTCTGACGGTGCAAAAATAAGAAGTATGAAATTGGAAGAACTGTTGCCGTTTGGATTTGGACCTGATAATCTGAATAAATAAAAATGATATAGGATGGTTTAATGAAAAAAACATTTTTAAATAAATTTATATTGGTTACTACATTGTGTGCAATACTCGTTACAGGTGCCGGAAGGAACTTGTTCATAAAAGAAATCAATGCTTTTACAACTAAAAAAGGATATGTAGATGTAAGTAACTTAAATGTAAGATCAAAAGCCGGTACCGGAAACAATACGGTTGCAACATTGCAAAGAAATACATCCGTCACTGTACTTGATGAGGTAAACAGTGACGGAATGTACTGGTACAAGATTTCATTTAATGTAGGCTCGGGAGACAAGGAAGGATATGTAGCAAAGAGCTATATAAGAACCGAGTCCACAGCAAGTTATAAAACAGATGCAAATTTTGAGTCTTCAATTGCAGGCTTCCCTGAGAACTATAAGAACAGACTAAGGGCATTACATGCCGAATATCCAAACTGGAAGTTTGTTGTACAGAATGTAGATGTCCCGTGGGATGAAGTAATAAAAAATGAATCGCAAGTCGGTTTGAACTTGGTGTCAAAGAATTCAAAAACATCTTGGAAATCAATGGAAAAGGGTGCATATGATCCTAAAAGCGGGACTTGGATAGGATATGATTCAGATAAGTGGGTATCTGCAAGTGAAGGCATTATAAGGTACTATATGGACCCTAGAAACTTTCTTGATTCCACCAATATATTTCAGTTTTTAAACCATGGCTATTCTACAGGTGAACAGACTGAAGAAGGTGTTGAAAAGATGCTTAAAGGCACCTTTATGGAAAGTAAGTCAAGTAAAAAGACTGCCGTTCAAACAAGTGCGGCTACAACACAGGCTACAGAAAAGAGTACTACAGTAGCTGCTACAGTCAATAAAAGCAGTGAAGTTTCCGGCACAAAGTCGGTTACAGAGAGTAAAGGCAGTGTTGACTATTCAAGTGCAAAGGCACCGGGTGAGAGCACAAGCACCGGAGAATATGTGAAAGTTGACGGACCTGTCGCAAACACTAATGAAAGTGCACAGCTTGTAGGTCCTATGGAAGAGCCGGAATCAAGTGTAGATTCTCCTGCTAAAGAAAGCAGCTCTGTTAATGAAAGTGATAAAGGTCCGGGCTATACAGAGCCTGCGACTACAACGGCTTATGTTCCGACAACAGAGTTTTCAGACCCGGAGCACGGACCGGGAGTGGTGAACGGTGATGCTATAAAAGAGAGTATCAGTTCATCGGACAGTATTCATGCATCAAGTGCGGCGAATGCAGAGACGGAAGATCCGAATGCACTCTCAAACGGAACAACTTATGTGGATATGATTATGGATGCCGCAAAGAAATCGGGTGTTAATCCGTATGTACTTTCAGC
>CAUQKD010000278.1:0-2876 GCA_963518365.1 uncultured Lachnoanaerobaculum sp.
GTATAGTACTTTCTGCTCTCTTCATCCTCACAGAGTCCTTCATTAAGCCCCTCGGCATATCCTTGTATCAGTGCAATAGGCGTCTTCAGCTCATGTGATACATTGGCTATAAAGTCCTTTCTCATCTCATCAATGGCTTCTTTTCTCTTTATATCCTCTTTCAGCACCTCATTGGCTTCCTGAAGTTTGCTTATTGCCTTTTTTAATCTGTCTGACATATAGTTCATATTTTGACCGAGAGTTTGTATTTCATCGCTTCTCTTACCCATATATCTGGCGGTAAAGTCAAGCTTTCCCATCTTATTTGAGATTTCCGCCAGTTGAAGGATAGGGCTTGTAATCATCTTTGTGATAAGGAAGGTGATTATTACCGTTATAATAAATCCTATAACGGCAACATATATAAGAAACTTGTTTGAGATATTCACACTCTCTTTAAGTCCCGCCACAGGTGTGGACATTATAACAATAGTCTGATTGTCACTGCAATATCCGAAACCTTCTATAAAGGAACTGTTTTTTTGCGTATTGTGAAGTATTATAGTATAGTTGTCACTTT
Organism: uncultured Lachnoanaerobaculum sp.; assembly: GCA_963518365.1. Lineage (GTDB taxonomy): Bacteria > Bacillota > Clostridia > Lachnospirales > Lachnospiraceae > Lachnoanaerobaculum. The sequence continues at coordinate 560 of CAUQKD010000278.1, forward strand.
TATACAGGATATCTTTCTTTTTAATATTTTTATTACCTATAAAGCCGTCCTGTATCCTGTCAAGAAACATATCTCCCTCTCGTTGAGAAGAGTATATCGCCTTATCCGTCATTGAATCCACCAAAGCGATAGTTATATTGTGCTTGTTTGAATAATCCAATACAATATTTGATACCCTCTCATTGACAACAGACTCGCTGTCTTCATTTTCTCCGATAATAGTCTGTCCGTCTTCTGAAAGCTTTTTTACTTCATTATCCAATTTAAGATATGCTTCATGTATTTCACTCACCTTTTCATTCTGATAATACCAGGTCAGACCGAAATTATTTAAAATTCCGATAGACAAAAGCAGTATGGAAATAAGGAGCAGTATTATAAGAGTTATCTTCACACGCAGTGAATGACTGAATTTTTTAATCATATATATCCCTTACTTAGATTTGCAGGAAAGCTCTATGACAAAGTCGGACTTGCCGATAGATTTTCCGAAATTTTCCACGCAATAACATATAAAGAGCTTTTTTCTTGCTCTTGTCATTGCAACATAAAACATTCTTCTTTCTTCTTCAATCTCGTCAACCCCCTTTGCCTTCTTATAAGGTACACTGCCCTCATTCACATCAATTATATAGACTATATCAAACTCAAGACCCTTTGATGAATGAAAAGTCATAAGCCTTACGCCTTTATCGTTTTCATTTGACTTCTTTCTTGCCTCTATAAGCTCATCTTTGTACTCATCCATATGTACAAACCAGTCATTAAAGGTGTTGTACTCTGCGGCGCTGTTTTCAAGATCGCCAAGTATACCGTAGCAGTCATCACTTTCAACGCCGTTCATATCACAGTACTCCTCTATATATTCATCATAGCCGACCACATTTCTTATATATCTTAGGGCTGTAGCAGGTTTAAGATTCTTTATAGTCCTTAAATGCTCTCTAAGTTCCACTATTCTTTTTATCATATAACTTTTATCATCGTAGTAGTCAAAAAGTGTCTCTATATCGGCTCTTGAAGAGGAAAGCGAATCTCTGCTTATGTACCTGTTCGGCTTGTTTGAGATGCGAAGTAAATCACTTTTATCCCCCATATTTATGGCAAGCTTTATATATGAGATAATATCCTTTGCCACCCAGTGGTCAAACAGATTCGGTATGGCATCTCTTATGGTGAAAGGAATATTGTTTCGCATAAGCCGTTCTATCAAAAGTCTCGGTGAAAGGTTGGTTCGATAAAGTACGGCTATATTGTTTATATCCTGACCCGATTTTATATAATCCTTAATATCCTTTATTATAGAGTTTACTTCATGAAAAGGATTTTTAAACTCTATCAAGGATACAGGCGCGCCGTCTCCGTTCTTTGCCTTAAAAGTTTTTGGAAATCTCTTACTGTTAAATGATATAAGCTTGGTGGAAGCATTCACTATCTGTGTACTTGATCTGTAGTTGATATCCAGAAAAACCTTTTTTACATTCCTGAAATCTCTTTCAAAACCAAGCATTATCTCAGGTCTTGCCCCTCTGAATCTGTAGATAGACTGGTCATCATCGCCTACTACAGTAATATTTTGTTTCTCACCGGCTATCAGCTTTATTATATTGTACTGTAAGAAGTTGATATCCTGAAACTCATCTACCAGTATGTAGCGATATCTGTTTTGAACGGCTTTTAAAATATCACTTCTCTCACTTAAAAGCTCATATGTAAGTGAGAGCATATCTTCAAAGTCAAGCTTTCCTCTTGCCTCAAGTTCACTTTCATAATCACTGTAGATTTTTTTGAAGGTATCACTTGAAATACTGTTTGAGTAGTAGTTTTTTATACTGATATTGTCCTGTTTTACAAGCGTTATCTCATTTAAAAGATTGCCTGCAAGTGTATTTATATCTTCATTTTCTATAGAGTTTCTTTTTATAAGTTCTTTAATAAGAGTATACCTTAACTCATCTGAGGCTATCTGCTCTGAGCCAAAACCGTAAGCCGTTTTCAAGAGATTAAAGAAAACCGAATGGAAAGTTCCGAATGTAACGGGACTTTTTGAATAGAGTTTTTCAAACCTGTCTTTCATCTCTTTTGCAGCCGCTCTTGAAAAAGTTACAACTAAAATATGGGCCGGGTTTATACCCGACCCCTCTATAAGATATTTTATTCTATGTGTGATAACGAAGGTCTTTCCGGAGCCTGGTCCTGCCAATACCATCAGGGGACCTGCCCCATGTTCTATGGCCTTTTTTTGATTACTGCTGTAATTTGTCAATTCCAATCTTAATCCTTCTTATTGATTCATCTTTTCCCAGAACTTCCATAA
>CAUQKD010000279.1:0-2869 GCA_963518365.1 uncultured Lachnoanaerobaculum sp.
GGCGGACTTTGTGATACTGTAGAAAGCTACAATGAGTTTGAGTCAAAGGGTACAGGCTTCTCATTTGCAAACTATAATGCACATGAGATGATGGACAGGATAAATTTTGCAAGGCATATTTATTATGATAAAAAGAGAGAATGGAATAAGATGATTGACAGGGCGATGGCGGTTGACTTCTCATGGAAGCAGTCCGCACTTGAGTACCAGGCTCTGTATGATTGGTTGATAGGATGAAAGAATATATAGATGATGCACAGTATATGGACATTGTAAAGGATATACTAAGCAGTGATATCTTTAAAAAGCTGGCGGACTTTGTACAGCACGGCAGCACCTCCACTATGGAGCACAGTATAAATGTTTCGTATACTACATATTTGGTATGTAAAAAACTTAACTTGGACTACAAATCGGCGGCAAGAGCGGCACTTTTACATGATTTTTATCTCTATGACTGGCACAGACCCGCAAAGGAGATAGGCACACATTTTCACGGATTTACACATCCGTACACGGCTGCAAAGAATGCAAAAAAATACTTCGGTATAACTGACAAGGAAGCCGGAATGATAAAGACTCATATGTTTCCTTTTACACCTATTCCCCCTCACTCAAGAGAGGGATGGGTGCTTACTATGGCGGACAAATCCACATCTGTGAATGAGATTATCAGCAATATGAAAAAGATTTTCAAACCGGAGGGAGGAGTTGTATGAGTGTTTTAGATGAGATACTTTCAAATCAAGTACTTGTCAGTGCAGCCCTCGGTTGGCTGGTTGCACAGCTTTTAAAGACACTTATTGATATATGGTATAACAAGTCCTTTTCTCCGGACAGACTTTGGGGAAGCGGAGGCATGCCGAGTTCACATTCGGCTACAGTCTGTGCACTTGCAACCTCAAGTGTTTTAAAATACGGATTTGGCGGATATGAGTTTGCGGTAAGCTTTATTTTGGCACTTGTGGTTATGTACGACGCTATGGGTGTGAGAAGAGAGACCGGAAAACAGGCAAAACTCCTGAATATGATTTTGGAGAACAATATATTTGAAGACAATTTTGAACATTTTGAAGAGAGGCTGAAGGAATTTGTCGGACATACGCCTTTACAGGTATTTATGGGTGCAATTTTAGGTATAGTGATAGCATTTGTAATTGGAGGAATGTATTAAATGATAAAACTTATTGCCTCGGATGTGGACGGAACCTTGGTAGGTGACGGAGAAGGTAAGCTTGACACAAGGATAGTAAAGGCTATAAGAGCTCTTCATGACAAAGGTATACACTTTGCGGTTGCCTCGGGAAGACAGTGGATAAGTATTGAAAACGTCTTTGAAGAGGTGAAGGATAAGATATTTTATATCTCGGACAACGGAGCTTATATAGGTATAAACGGCAGAAATCTCTTTGTCAGCACTATGGATGATAAAATCACAAATGATCTGATACTTGATATAAGAAAAGATAAAAATCTGGTTGCCGTAGTGGCTGATGCATCATCTTATTATATCGAAGAAAAAAACGACTTTTTGCTCAGCTGGATAAGAGGCGGATATAGAGGAAGAATAGAGGTGGTGGACGACCTGACAAAGGTTGAAAATCTGATAAAGATTTCCGCATATTCTGAAAATATATACGGTAAGGCGGATTATCTTATTGACAAATATGGCGACAAGCTTTTGATAAACTATGCCGGAAAGATGTGGATTGACTGCACCGCAAAGGGTGTCAGCAAAGGTAATGCGCTTAAAAAGATTCAGGAAGCTTTTGAAATAAGTGAAAATGAGACAATGGTTTTCGGAGATCAGGAAAACGATGTGGAGATGTTTAAGGCGGCATACTATTCATTTGCAGTAAAAAATGCTGCACCGGTTGCAAAGGAGAATGCAAGATTCATGGCGGACAGCAATGAAAACCTGGGTGTTTTGAAAATATTAAACTATCTGCTTTAGGAGACAAAGTTGAAAAGAAAAATTTTAGTCGGGCTTTTGGCGGCGGTATGTCTTATGGGCTGCAAAATAAAGACGGATAACATAAGTGAAAATATAAAAATAAATCTTACAGACAACAAGCTTGGTTACAGCTATGCTCAGATGCTTATTCCGGCCGTTTCGGAGAGCCAAATTATTACAAATACATACAGTGCTTCAATATGGGACAGCTATATAGACAGAGATAAAAACATTACATACAAAGACAACTTTTATAATGATTTAAAGAATTATTATAAAGAGCTTGTAGTATTGAAAAAATTGGCGGAAAAAAATAATATCACACTTTCCGAATCGCAAAAAAGCGACGCACTTAAGCTTTCAAAGACATTTTATGATGAAAATGCGGCAAACAGTGAGGAGTTTAAAGGGCTAAGTCAGGAAGAGTGTGATAATGTTTTCTTAGACTATTTTTTGGTCATGAAGGCAAAAAAAGAGCTGATTGCAAAGAATGTAAAAGAAGTCAGTGAGAGTGAAGCCAGAATAATGGATTTTAATGTTATAGAGGTTTCGGACTACAATCTGGCTACAGATCTTTTGAACAGACTGAACAACGGTGAAAATTGTGTAAAACTTGCAACTCAGTTTTCAGAAAATTCAGATATATCAAGGAGTGTGGAGCTTAATAATGAGCCTGAGGATATAAGGAGCGCACTTGGAGTTTTGGAAGACGGAGGTGTAAGCCCTATTCTTACAAACAAGGGAAAGTATATACTTTACAAATGTGTAAAGAGTAACGATGAAGAGGCAACAAAGAAAAATAAAGAGAAGATAAAAAATGAGAGAGAGTCCGCATATCTTTTGAATCTGTATAATGAGTTTGTAAAGTCAAATCCTATAGATATAAACGATTCCGAGTTTGACAAAGTATGTAAG
>CAUQKD010000280.1:0-2810 GCA_963518365.1 uncultured Lachnoanaerobaculum sp.
GGATTTATGGATGCATATTCATATATAAACCGTGGAAAGGTTTTTGCAAATGCCGAGACGGGAAATATTATATTGATGGCACTTAAGGTATGTGAGGGCAAATTTTTTGAAGCTGTCAATTATCTGATACCTATAGTATCATTTGCTGTAGGAGTTGGCATATGTGAGATGATAAAGTATAGAAAAGAAAGAATCAACATGGTGCATTGGAGGCAGATACTGGTACTGTTTGAGATATTCGCGTTTATAGTAGTTGGATTTTTGCCGCAGGAAATGAACAGGGTTGCCAATTCCGTAATATCTATGATATCCGGAATACAGTTTGCCACATTTCCTAAGATAAGAGGTACAGCCATGGCTACCACCATGTGTACAGGTAATTTAAAGACTGGAACCCAGAATATGTATCGCGGAATAAAGACAGGTGACAAATCCGCCATAGAAAAGGGACTTTATTACTATGTATGTATACTGGTCTTTATATTGGGAACTACGGTAGGATATTTTGCAGTGAAGCTTATGGCTGAAAAGGCAATTTTTCTTGCAGCACTTGCAATGATAAATATTTTTGTAATGATGTTCAAAGAATTTGAAGATTGATTTGAAAGGAGATCTTTATGTATTATGCAAATGAAAACAGATATGAGAAGATGAGATACGCATACTGCGGAAACAGCGGACTGAAGTTACCGCTTGTATCGTTAGGACTTTGGCACAATTTCGGTGATCACTCAAATCTTGAAAATATGAAGGAAATCATATTTACGGCGTTTGACAACGGTATCACACATTTTGACCTTGCCAACAACTACGGTCCGGCTCCGGGAAGCGCCGAAAAGAATTTCGGCATTATCCTGAAAGAAGACATGGGAAAGTACAGAGATGAGCTGCTTATAAGTACAAAGGCGGGCTATACCATGTGGGACGGTCCTTACGGAGATTTCGGCAGCAGAAAGTATCTTATTGCAAGTATTGACCAAAGTTTAAAGAGAATGGGACTTGAGTATGTAGACATATTCTATCACCACAGAATGGACAAGAACACACCGCTTGAAGAGACATGTGGAGCATTGGCACAGATAGTAAACAGCGGTAAGGCACTTTATGTGGGACTTTCAAACTATGACGGTGAGACCTTGGAGCAGGCTACAAAGATTCTTAGAGAGCTTCATGTGCCTTTTATCATCAATCAAAACAGATATTCAATCTTTGACAGAACCGTCGAGAACAACGGTCTTAAGGATATGGCGGAAAAGCTGAATAAGGGAATTATTTCATTCAGTCCGCTTGCACAGGGACTTCTGACGGACAGATACTTAAACGGTGTGCCAAGTGACAGCAGAATAGCAAAAGACGGAAGATTTTTAAAGACTGATAATCTTACAGATAAGAAATTAAACGCCATAAAAGAGCTTAACGAGATGGCAAAGTCAAGAGAACAAAGTCTTGCACAGATGGCTCTGGCTTGGGTATTAAAAGACGGTATTGTGACATCGGTACTGATAGGTGCATCAAAGGCCGAGCAGGTGCTTGACAATATAGCGGCTATAAAGAATACAAAGTTTAGTGATGAGGAATTAAAAAAGATAGATAAGATTGTGAAGGACAATGAATAAAAAAGTTCTTATCAAGCTTTTTTTGTCAACGCTGTATCTAAGTGCATTCACATTCGGAGGCGGATATGTGATAGTCACTTTAATGAAAAATAAATTCGTAGATGAATGTCATTGGATTGAAGAAGATGAGATGCTTGATTTGGTAGCCATTGCACAGTCCGCTCCCGGAGCTATTGCAGTCAACGGTGCAATAGTGGTGGGATATAAGCTTGCAGGAATAATCGGAGTTTTGGTGGCTACCGTTGCCACTGTTATTCCGCCTTTTCTTATAATATCCTTTATATCGGTGTTCTATACATTTTTTAGAGAAAACAGGTTCATAGCGTATCTTCTTGACGGTATGCAGGCAGGTGTAGGAGCCGTGATAGCTTCAGTCAGTCTACAGATGGGATTTGATATCGTAAAAGAAAACAGAATAAATTTTGTGATAATGGCGGCTGTTTTTGTACTGAGTATGTATTTTAAAATAAATATAATATACATTATATTGCTGTGCATTGTTGTAGGCGTTATAAAGACCTTAGTACAAGCCGGAAAGAAGGCCGTATGATTTATCTGAAACTTTTTATAAGCTTTCTTAAGATAGGTGCGTTCAGTTTCGGAGGAGGTTATGCCGCTATGCCGCTTATAGAGAGCGAAGTGGTGAACACAAATCACTGGCTAAGTGCGGCCGAGTTTGGAGATCTTATCACAATATCACAGATGACACCGGGACCTATTGCGATAAATTCCGCTACATTTGTGGGTATAAGGATTGCAGGAGTGTTCGGTGCAATTGCGGCGACTTTAGGCTGTATATTGCCGGCTTTGATACTTGTGACTGTGATAGCATGGCTTTATATGAAGTACAAAAAAATGTCTATGTTGCATTCAATACTTGCCGTCTTACGACCGGCTGTAGTTGCGATGATTGCAATATCAGGTGTGAAGATACTGATGCAGGCATTCGGGCTTGATATGATGACAATAAAGAGTATCAGATTGCATATGATTGTGATATTTTGTTTATGCATGGTACTTTTGATAAAATATAATAAAAATCCGATATCGGTAATGGTTTTTGCAGGGGTGTTAAACCTGTTTTACAATGTTTTAACAGACTAAAAATATATGAGGAGCGTTTTAGAAACAAGATGATAAACAGACTTATAAATGAGCTTATGCACTATGCTGTGGGTGAGCATTTGGTGGATG
>CAUQKD010000281.1:0-2810 GCA_963518365.1 uncultured Lachnoanaerobaculum sp.
GATAGTTCCTGCACTTACAGAGAAGATTAAGGCTGAGCTTGCTAAGGAAAACTGATATACTATAAACAGTTTCGCTATAACCCTAAAAGGTTATAGCGATTTTTTATTTTAAGAAAAAAATATTGACATATGAATAAACTTTCGATATAATCAAAGCACCTCATAAACATACTAATTTTATAGGTAAATAGGTTATATATAATGACAGTTATACAGTAGTAAGGAAAGCTCATGGAAAAGAAAGAATTCAATCGCGGACATAAACATGAACACAATCACAAACATAACCATGACCACAGCCATGGCGTAGACCATATTCACAGCCACAGAAATCTTATAGGATTTGATGAAAACGGTATACCGACAATCACCTTAAAGTCGGATCATGAAGAAGACGGAGACGATAAGGCATTTATAAGAGATTATATGAATGCGGTGGCGGAATACAGAAAGACTTTCCCTTCAAAGGACGAGGTTTTGGAAAACACTCCGGATCCTGCAGTAAGAGAGATGATTTTGCGCCAGAATCAGCTTGGCTTTGATACAACCTTTGACAGGTTTGACAAACAGCAGCCGCAGTGCGGTTTCGGTATGGCGGGAATCTGCTGTAAGATCTGTAATATGGGTCCATGTAAGATAACTTCAAAGAGTCCTAAGGGAGTCTGCGGTGCGGATGCCGACCTTATAGTGGCAAGAAACTTGCTGCGTTCAGCCGCTGCCGGTGTAGCTCAACATGGTATGCACGGTCGTGAAGTTATTTTATCTTTGAAGTGGGCAGCTGAAGGTAAACTTGATTTGCCTATTTTGGGACAGCAAAAAATAAAGGATACCGCAAAGGCTTTCGGAATAAAGACCGAGAGAAGAAGTATAAAAAAGATTGCATCGGAACTTGCAGATGTGCTTTTGGATGATATGAGCCGTACGATTCCGGGAGATTATAAGATAATAGAAGCACTTGGATCCGAAGAGAGAAAAAAGGTGTGGAAGGAACTGGATATTCTTCCTATAAGTGCATACCATGAGGTATTTGAATCCTACCATAAAACAGGTGTGGGTACCGACGGTGACTGGAAGAGTATTATGCAGCAGTTTTTGCGCTGCGGACTTGCATTCACATACTCAGGTGTGGTAAGTACATCAATAGCTACAGACGGACTTTTCGGAGTGGGAGACAGAGTTACATCAAAGGTAAATATCGGTGCTTTGAAAAAGGGATATGTAAATATTGCGGTACACGGACATCTGCCTACCCTTGTAAGTGAGATTGTAAAAGTCGGTCAGGAAGAGAAGTTTATAAACCTTGCAAAAGAAGCGGGAGCAAAGGGAATAAGATTCTACGGAATCTGCTGTTCAGGACTTTCAGCAATGTATCGCTATGCCGGAGTTATTCCGCTTTCAAATGCGGTATCTGCAGAGCTTGTACTTGGAACAGGAGCACTTGACCTTTGGATTGCGGATGTTCAGGATGTATTCCCGTCTATAATGGAAGTTGCAAAATGCTTCAGAACCACGGTTGTTACAACCAGTGAGTCGGCAAGACTGCCGGGTGCCGAGAGATTTGAGTATGACCATCACCACTCAAATATAGGAGAGACCGGAGCACTTGCAGAAAAAATAGTACTCAGAGGTATTGAAAGCTTCAAAGACAGACAGGGTATACCTGTATATATACCTCCATATGAGGTGGATGCCGAGGTAGGTTTCTCACCTGAGTATGTACATAAGCATTACGGCTCTATGAGGCCTTTATATGAGGCATTAAAAGAAGGCAAGATACTCGGAATAGTAAATATGGTAGGATGTAACAATCCTAAGGTGGTGTATGAGAAATGTGTTATTGATGTGGCCAATGCACTGCTTAGAAACAATATTTTGATACTTACAAACGGATGTGCTTCATTCCCTCTTATGAAGATGGGATATTGCAATGTTTCGGGACAGGAGCATGCAGGAGAGAGCTTGAATGAATTCCTTGGAGATTTACCTCCGGTATGGCATGTCGGTGAGTGTATAGATAATACCAAGTCAAGCGGAATCTTTGCAGGTGTTGCAGGTGAGGCGGGCAAGCCTTTATATGAGATGCCTTTTGCATTTACATCTCCTGAATGGAGTAATGAAAAGGGAATAGATGCGGCACTTGGATTCAGACTTATGGGTATCAATTCATATCACTGTGTGGAGGCACAGATACATGGTTCAAAGAACGTTATAGAGTTCTTAAAGGAAGGTACAAAGGACTTACTTGGTTCAGTTATGGTGGTAAACCCTAATCCGGATGCGCTTGGTGAAAAAATAGTTGCAGATATTATTGAAAAGAGAAAGGCTCTCGGTTGGGCTGTTCCTGATGAAATAGTACATAAAGATGAAGAACTTACACTTGTGTAAGTCTTATGGGCAAGGCTTAAGGCCTTGCCTTTTTTGTTAGAATTCAATTTAAAGTATAAAATAACTTATTTTTAAAGAGAATTAGTATGAATATAGATATTTATATTTTTATAAAAAATTTTTTATTGTAAAAAAGTGCTTATAATTAAAATAAAGAAATAAAATTACTGCATATTATTTGATTGTAAAATATTTTATCTGAAGATTTTATAAAATTATATTTACTTTTATTTTTATTGTACTTGTGTTAATATGAGTGCATCAGAGAGATAAGGCAAGTGGGCACTGCAAAGGCGCAGGGTTTATTTGTCTTTTTTATTTATCTGAGAGAAATATTTCTTTATGGAGCTCCTTGGTGTAAATTCTTTTAAAAAGGTGGGAACAATGTTAGGAGTTATTTTACTGTATGTCGGTATGGTTCTTAT
>CAUQKD010000282.1:0-2808 GCA_963518365.1 uncultured Lachnoanaerobaculum sp.
GGAGCGTGTCCAAGGCAAGATATGTTTGTAACGGTTTATGTGATAGACAAACCATTATTTTGTTAGTTTAAGTATTGATTTTTTAATATAATGACCATATTTTGACTGTGGAAGTTTGAGTTATGTAAAATATATGCGATAAAAAAATAAATATTAATAACGAAAAAGCATGAAGGTGACAGAAATGTCACTTTTTGTTATCTATATAGATTTTTCAAAAATAAGTTTTCTTGTATTATTTACTTATGAAAAAGAGAGAGGTGAATGATATGAAATTTGGACTTAACAGAAAGCAATTAAAAGACATAGCACTGGCATTCATGGTGCTTGATAATGCATATCTTAGATTTTCTAATGTAATCAGCAGTGTAGCACATTTGATTACAAGGTTTGTAGCGCCATTATTTGCATGGCTGATGGTGGACGGCTTTTTTCATACCGGGTCAAAAAAGAAATATTGTATGAGACTTTGGATATTTGCAGTATTTATGCAGATTGGAAATGAGTTATCATATTTGATTTGGAAGGAAGGGGGAATTAGTGACAATATATTTTTGACCTTGGCATTAGGATTTACAATTATATGGTTCTTTGATATGGCAAAAGAAGACAGCCAAAAGAAAAAAATCTTATTTAATATTTTGGCAATTTTTATAACAGTTATTTCTCTTGCTATAAGTATTGTGCCTCTTCCTATCGGCAGGGGAATGACACTTGAAGGTGGAATGCAACTTATTCCTTTTATTATAGTTGCATATTTTTTCCATGGCAGCAAGTTAAAGCAGGCTGTTTTTATCGGATTATACAGCGTATTAATGTTTTTCTTTTATGGAGGTTTGGAATTGTGTTCACAGGGAATTGATATGTTCTGTGTAAATTCGGACTGGATGACCTTTATGGTGATTCCTTTTATATTTCTTTATAATAGTGAGGAAGGAAGAAAGGGGGGAAAATGGTTCTTTTATATATTTTATCCGGTGCATCTTTGGATAATAGCAATACTTGGAAATATACTTTAATGTAAAAGCTTGACACATTAAAAGCTTATAAATATGGAGTTTTTAAATTCACTGTGCTATTATAATATCTGTTATGTTCTAAGTAAGCTTAAATATTTAGTAGGACATACGGGGAGGAAATGTGGATTTAAGTTATATTAAACCGAATATTTTTACAACACTTAAAAATTATAAGGGCGAGCAGTTTGTTAAGGATATTATTTCAGGAATAATAGTTGCAATTATTGCTATGCCCTTATCTATTGCACTTGCTATTGCCTCAGGTGTAAATCCCGAGCAGGGGCTTTATACCGCAGTTATTGCCGGATTTTTTATCTCATTTTTGGGAGGAAGCTCGGTTCAGATCGGAGGACCCACAGCGGCATTTGTTATAATAATCTATGGCATAGTAGCGGAGTATGGAGTGGCAGGTCTTACAGTTGCAACAATTATGGCAGGGCTGATGCTTATTGCTATGGGGGCTTTAAGACTTGGAGATTTTATAAAGTTCATACCCAAAACAATAACTGTAGGTTTTACATTCGGAATTGCTGTAAGCATAGTAGCAGGGCAAATAAAAGACTTCTTCGGACTCCAGATGACATCGGTACCGGCTGAATTTATAGAAAAGCTCTTAGCTCTTGGAAAAAATTTCCATACACTTTCACTACCTACGGTTATGGTAGGTGCTTTGGCTTTATTGATTCAAATATTTTGGCATAAAGTATCTAAAAAGATTCCGGGTTCTTTGCTTGCAATCATCGTTACAACAGCCATTGTGAAGTTTGGAAATCTTGAGGTCAAGACTATAGGGGATCTGTATACGATAAAAGCCGGACTGCCGCAATTTACATTACCTCAGGTAACTCCTGATTTGATTTCTCAGATGATATCACCGGCATTTACCATAGCGATACTTGCGGCGATAGAGTCACTCTTATCCTGCGTGGTTTCTGACGGAATGACGGGCAGTCATCATAATCCTAACGCAGAGCTTATCGGACAGGGATTCGGGAATATAATGTCGGCACTTTTTGGAGGAATACCTGCCACAGGCGCCATTGCCAGAACCGCTGCCAATGTTAAAAATGGCGGACGCACACCTGTAGCCGGAATGGTTCATGCACTTACCCTGCTTTTAATATTAGTTTTTCTTATGCCGTATGCATCATTGATTCCTATGAGCTGTTTGGCAGCTATTCTTATTATGGTCGGTTACAATATGAGCGGATGGAAAACTGTAGTCCATATAATAAAGACGGCACCCAAAAGTGATATAGCGGTTCTTTTGATTACCCTGTTTTTGACAGTATTATTTGACCTTGTATTGGCTATCAAATTCGGTATGATACTTGCTGCATTTCTTTTCCTAAAGCGTATGTCGGATATTGCCAATATACGCCAATGGGTTGATAAGTCCGAGGCAGATGGTGAGAGGGGCGAACTTAAATCGGTTCCGAGTAATGCCTTGGTATACGAGATTTTCGGGGCGCTTTTCTTCGGAGCGGTTGGTGATTTATTTGAGATAGCTCATGAAGAAGGGAAGAATGTACTTATCCTGCGTATGAGAAATGTGCCGGCAATGGATATATCAGGTTTGGAAGCCCTGGAAGAAGTACTTGAATTTTGCAAAAAAAGAGGTATGACCTTAATATTATCCCATGTAAATGAGCAGCCGATGAAGGTTATGGAAAAGTCCGGATTTATTGAAAAACTGGGCAAAGAAAATTTGTGTGAGAGTATAGATAAATCGCTTGAAAGAGCAGAAAGCTTGAAAAAATAAACAAAAACTCTTTATATTGTAGGGGGT
>CAUQKD010000283.1:0-2797 GCA_963518365.1 uncultured Lachnoanaerobaculum sp.
TGGCAAGAATGACTCATCATAATACAGGTGACAAGTGGTGTATCTATCCGATGTATGATTTTGCACATCCGATAGAGGATGCCATCGAGGGTATTACACACAGTCTTTGTACACTTGAGTTTGAGGATCACAGGCCGCTCTATGACTGGGTTGTAAGAGAATGTGAGTACAAGAATCCTCCGAGACAGATAGAATTTGCAAAGCTTTATCTTACAAATGTGGTTACAGGTAAGAGATATATAAAAAAGCTTGTAGAAGACGGTATAGTGGACGGATGGGACGATCCGAGACTTGTTTCAATTGCGGCGCTCAGAAGAAGAGGTTATACTCCTGAGTCTATCAGAAACTTTGTAAAGCTTGCAGGTGTCTCAAAAGCCGATTCATCTATAGAGTCCGCAATGCTTGAGTATTGTATAAGAGAAGACCTTAAGTTGAAGAAGTCAAGAATAATGGCCGTACTTGATCCTATAAAGCTTATAATAGACAATTATCCTGAAGGTCAGTCTGAATTATGCACAATGCCTAACAACCTTGAAAACCCTGAGCTTGGTGAAAGAGAGATAGAATTCGGAAGAGAACTCTATATTGAAAGAGAGGACTTTATGGAAGTTCCGCCAAAGAAGTACTTCAGACTCTTCCCGGGAAATGAAGTAAGGCTTATGGGCGCTTATTTTGTAACCTGTACTTCTGTAGAAAAGGATGAAAACGGTGAGATTATTGCAGTTCATGCAACCTATGATCCTGAAACCAAGTCGGGTTCGGGATTCAATGCCAGAAAAGTAAAGGGAACAATACATTGGGTAAATGCAAATACGGCACTTAAGGTTGAGATGAGACTTTATGAGAATATCGTTGACGAGGAGAAGGGTAAGCTTGATGAGAACGGAAATCTTAACCTCAATCCGAACTCGCTTACAATATTGAAAAATTGCTATGTTGAAAGCTGTCTTAAGGATGCAAAGGAATATGACAGCTTCCAGTTTGTAAGAAACGGTTTCTTCTGTGTGGATGCAAAGGACTCAAGACCTGACGCACTTGTATTCAACAGAATTGTTTCACTCAAGAGTTCGTTCAAGCTTCCTAAGAATGACTGATGGAGCTTCTTATAGATTTAAGAGCCGATTGCCCGATATATGAGCAAATCTATGAATTTATAAAGAATGAAATAAAAAACGGACAGATTTTGCCTGACACCAAACTTCCGTCCACAAGAAGGCTTTCACAGAGTCTTAAGATATCAAGGACGACAGTGGTCAATGCATATGAACAGCTTTCGGCTGAAGGCTATCTAAGGTCAAGAGGCGGCAGCGGCTATATTGTAAATAAGCTTGACGATATGGATATTTTAAAAAAAGTATCAGGTACCAAAGAAAGGTCACATTACATACTTCCGGCTTGTAAGACTGAGAGTAAAGAAGATGATAATTTAATTGACTTTTCTCCGATAAAAATTGATTCAAAGAGTTTTCCGTATGCTTCGTGGAGAAGTATTGCAAGAAAAGTATTTTCAAATGACAGTTCGGATGTATTCACGGCAGGAGATAATCAAGGTGAGTACGGACTGAGAGTACAGATAGCTGATTATTTGCATACGGCCAGAAGAGTGGAATGTACTCCGCAAAACATCATAATAGGTGCCGGAAGTGAGTATCTTATATTGCTTTTGGGACTTCTACTTGGAAGAAAGCGTATAGCACTTGAGAATCCGGGGTATATCAAAGCAAGAAAGATTTTCGAATCTATGGATTGGGATGTCATAAGCGTTGATATGGATGATGAAGGTATGGATATAGGTAAACTTAAAAGCGGTAAGGCGGATATTTGCTATTTGATGCCTGCCAATCAATATCCTACAGGTGTTATAATGCCTATAAAAAGAAGAAGAGAGCTGATAGCATGGTGCTATGAAAGTTCAGGCAGATATATTATAGAGGACGATTATGATTCTGAGTTTCGATTTGTAGGTAAACCGATACCTGCAATGCAGGGACTTGACCCGCAAAAGGTGATATATATAGGTACATTTTCAAAGTCAGTTGCACCTGCAATAAGAGTGGCATATATGGTGCTTCCGGATGAGCTTATAAAGGAGTACGGTTCAAGACTTGATTTCTTTTCATGTACCGTACCGAGGTCGGATCAGGATATACTTGAAATATTTATAAAAGAGGGGTATTTTGAGAGGCATCTGAACAGGATGAGGACTAACTACAGGCTAAAAAGAGATACTCTGATAGAATGTATAAAAAAGTACTTGCCAAGGTCTAGGGTAGTCGAAAACAATTCCGGGCTTCATATTTTAATGACCTTGGAAGATTTAAGTGAAAAAGAGATACTTGATTACGGGGTAAATGCAGGAGTGAAGTTTTATCCCATATCGGTTTTTTATACCGGTAAGAATATAAAGAAATCAACTGTTCTGGTAGGCTTTGCCTCATTGACGGAAGATGATATAAAAAAAGGAATAAAAGATTTTTCCGAATTAGAGGAAAGAAGAAAGGAGTCTTTATGACAATAAACAAGAATATGACAATAGGTGAGCTTTTGATAACCAATGATTTGATTGCACCTATGCTTATGAGAGCAGGTATGCACTGCCTGGGATGTCCTTCATCACAGATGGAGACACTTGAAGAGGCTTGCATGGTACATGGAATTGACTGTGATACATTGGTGTCACAGATAAATGAAATACTTGCTACAGTATAATAAAGGCGCCGTTTGAGTTTAAGCTCAAACGGCGTTTTTTTATTACATAATCTTTGCGAAGAATGAAGCAAATATAACTGTTATAATA
>CAUQKD010000284.1:0-2794 GCA_963518365.1 uncultured Lachnoanaerobaculum sp.
TATTTGGGAATGCATCCAAAATAATACCTGTAACATTTCTGTTCATTCGATAACTGGTACCGAAGTCACCTCTGATTGCATGTGAAATATATGTAAAAAACTGTATATACAATGGTTTATCAAGTCCCATCTCTTTGCTTATTTTATCTATTACCGTCTGATTGACATGCTCACCAAGCATTGTAGTCACAGGATCTCCCGGTACTACTCTAAGCATTATAAATATAATCAAAACCACACCTATTAAAACCGGTATGGATATCAAAATTCTTTTTAAAATATTTTTAACCAAGTCTACCTCCCAAAAATACTCCAAAAAAAGAAATGGAGCGGTTCACGCTCCATTATAGCAATTATCTTTTTTAAGTTCCATATCTATTTTTTTGAAAATCCGACAAATCTCATATCGGATATTCCGGCCCAGTTCGGCTTGAATCCTTCGATACTCTTACTTACACCGTAATAATGCTCCTTTGAAAACATAGGAAGCCATGCAAAGTCTTCCGTTACAATCTTCTTTTCAAGTTCATCGTACTCAGCCATTCTCTCATCTGCATTTACAATAGTTCTTGCAACGCTTACTCTGTCCATCACAGCCTTGTCAGGATAATTAAGTGATCTCTGCTTTGTATTTTTCTCATTTCCGAAGAATGTATAAATAAAGTTGTCAGGATCATTGTAATCAGCAGTCCATGTTGACATAAATGAACCGAGTGTACCGTCTTTTCTTGTGGCGAGCCATGTTGACTCATCATAATTCTTAATGGTTGCATTGATACCCACTTCATTAAGCTGTGATGCTATTACCTCAAGCACTGTCTTTGTAGTATCCGACGATGAAGAATCTACCGAAATCTCCATATCAAATCCGTTAGGATAGCCTGCCTCTGCAAGCAATGCCTTAGCACCGTCAGGATCATACTTAATCTCAGGAAGTGAACTGTCATAGCCTATAAGACCTCTTGGGAATATACCGTTTTCAATTGTTGCTACACCGTTCATAAGCGAATCAATGATTTCCTGACGATTGATTGCCTTACATACGGCCTCCCTTACTTTTACATTGTTTAGAGGTTCTATATTCTCATTAAATGTAAAATATGTCATGCCGACTCTCGGTGTGTGATGAAGCACATCAGGCATCTCTTTTTTGTATGTGTCGATATAGTCAATCATAAAATCAAAGTCAAGTATATCAAGCTCACCGTTCTTAAACATCATATTTCTTGTTTCGGAATCAGGTATTACTCTTATAAGTACTCCCGGAAGCGATACATCACCACCCCAGTAAGTATCATTCTTTGTAAGTACTATAGAGTCGTTTACAGTCCACTCCGCCATCTTAAATGCGCCTGTTCCGACTGTAACCGAAGGGTCGATACCGAACTTATCTCCTGCAGCCTCTGTGGTATCTTTATCAAGCATACATACAGGTGACGCTGAAAGGCAAGCCAAGAAACCGGCATAAGGCTCTGAAAGTGTTATCTCCACAGTATAATCATCTACAGCCTTTACTCCGCTAAGCTCCTTACTGCTTCCGTCCATGACTTTATCCGCTCCTTCTATCTGGCTTACAAAGTCACCGTTTACAGCACCTGTTACTCCAAGCATTCTTGTAAGTGAATATACAACATCATCAGACTTGAAGTCCGCACCGTTTGAGAACTTCACTCCCTCTTGCAAATGCAATGTATATACCTTTCCGTCCTCAGATATATCCCAACTCTTTGCAAGTGAAGGTACCAATTCACTTGAACCGTCATCCTTAACCTCAACCTCGACCAACCTGTCAAAGATATTAAGAGGTACCATATAGTCCTTGGATGTCTTATCCGGGTCTGCAGTCTGGATATCCGCATTGATGGATGTTACCAAAAATCCTGTAGTATCAATGCCGGTCTTTGCCTTACTGTCTGTTTTAGCAGCCTTATCATCCGCCTTGTCAGTACTTTTTGATCCGCATGCACTAAGAGATAGTGCCAAAAGTATACCAAACAATATAATTTTTTTTTTCATATTCTTCTCCCATTTCTTATTACTATTGTAATTATAATACTTTTTTTAGGGCTTGCCAAATATTTTTTATAATACTTCATTAAAAAAGTCAGGCTGTAATCACCTGACTTTTTAAATTATTTTATCAATCTTACCGCCTTTACAGGAGTACGATGGTTCAAACTTCCTATTCTGATTCCAAGCTGCTTATTTGCGGCATGCACAATCTGTCCGTCACCGATATATATGGCAACATGGTTTATATCTCCGCCTGAAGAATAGAATACCAAATCTCCCGGCTTTATCTGCGATACAGGTATCTCAGTACCGTTGTTTGCCTGATCCTTTGAGACTCTTGAAGTACTTATTCCGAACTTCTCATATACTCTCATTACAAATCCCGAACAATCGGCACCTTTTGTCAGTGATGTTCCTCCGTACACATAAGGATTACCGACAAACTGCTTAGCATAAGCTACTACAGCATCTCTTGATACTTTTTCCTTAGCTGCCTTTGTAGCCTCGGTTTCAGCCTCTGTGGTTTCCTTTTTCTTGCCGACACCGGGTCCACCCTTTTCGCCTGTAACAACTGTGGTTTCTTTTTGAGGCTTAGCCTTCTGTGTTTCCTTAGGTTTTTCAGTACTACCGCCCGGTCCGTAAGGAGATGTCGTCTCTACAGGTTTTGTAGTCTCTGTAGTCGCTTCTGTCTGTTTCGGAGCCTGTGTAGTAGACTCAGTCTGCTTTGGAGCCTGTGTAGTAGACTCAGTCTGCTTTGGAGCCTGTGTAGTAGACTCAGTCT
>CAUQKD010000285.1:0-2782 GCA_963518365.1 uncultured Lachnoanaerobaculum sp.
CATCCATAAAAGCGGATATATCATAAATATTCCTACCGCAATCAAAACGGTATACCTTATCACAATTTGTATAGTTCTTTTTGTCTTCAGGCTCATTTTTATCTCTCCTCATCCGCATAGTAAACCCAACGTTTTTGTGAATAGAATGCTATCGCTGTCAAAACAAGTAAAATAACAAACAGCACCCAGGCCTGAGCACTTGCCTTACCCATCTGATAGTTTTTAAATGCATTGTTATATATCAAAAGTGACATCAAAGTAGTTGAACCTCTAGGTCCACCCTGTGTAATGATGTACGGTCCGTTAAACTCCTGGAACGCCTGTACAAGCTGAGTTATCAGATTATAAAATATTACAGGTGTGATAAGCGGTACGGTAACCGAGAAAAACTGTTTCCACTTTCCGGCACCGTCAATTGATGCCGCCTCATAAAGCTCAGCCGGAACTCCCTTAAGTGCCGCAAGGAATATAACCATTGCCGAACCGAACTGCCACATTCTAAGCAGTGATATTGAAAACAATGCCCAGTTGGGATCAGAGAAAAAGCTCGGTGCATGAAGTCCCACCATTGCAAATGCTGTCTGAATAAGTCCCTCATCTTTAAAAAGTGCTTTCCAAAGTACTGAAATAGCTACAGATCCACCAAGTATGGACGGTATATAGTATGCTGTTCTGAAAAAGTTTACACCCTTTATCTTAAAGTTTAATATATATGCGATAAACAATGCAGCCACAAGCTTTAGAGGTACTGTTATAAATGCATATTTAAAAGTCACAATCAAAGCCTTAAGCTCGTTTTTATTTGTAAATACATCCACATAATTTTCTACAGTATACTTTGATATTCCCTTAAACAGGTGAAAGTCTGTAAAGCTGAAATAAAGTGAAGATGCAAAAGGATACAGCTTAAAAACGCAAAATCCTATAAGCCACGGTAATATAAAAAGAAAACCTATATTATTTTTCAAAACTTTTTTAAATGTTTTATTTTTCAAAATAACTCTCCTTATATAAAAGGGAACCTGCAAAATTACGGCCCCCTTTGTCAGATTAAAAATATTTATTTTGTAAACTTAGTTGCTTACTTTGCCAAATCCGTCAAAGAGCATCTTTGCTCCGTCCTCGGCACTGTAATCTCCATAGCTTACTCCGCCGAATACTTCTGTATAAAGTCCGCTTGAACCCTTAAGTGATGAATCGTCAAACTTAGGACTCATGCTGAACTGGGCAGCTTCAAGCACCTTCTTATGTGCTTCGCCTGTCATAGGATTTATTTTTTCTGCCTTTGTAAGCTGCTCAAGAGCCGCCTTTGAAGCCGGTATTCCTCTTTCTGTACCGATTATCTCTACACCTTCAGGATCGTTTACAAGGAAGTTAAGCAACTTTGCAGCTTCCTTCGGATGCTGTGATTTTGCAGATATTGCATAAAGCATTGATATCTTTGTGAATACTCCTGTATTACTTCCGTCGGCAAGATCCTTAAACTCTTCACCTACAACAAGTTCTCTTGCATCTCCCAATGCCTTTTTAAACTTGCTTGCCGAGCTGTCCCACTCTAAAATACCTGCATATTTTCCGCTGATAAACTTCTCGTTTACATCAAAGCTTGCCGCACCGTCACCGTCAACAGTCTTTATTGAAGGAATAACATGGTCCGCCTCAAGTGACTGTATAAACTCTATACCGTCCTTTATCTGATCTTCCGTGAAGTTGAACTTTCCTTCATCGCTGAATATTGCTTCCTTATATTTAGCCTGAAGATAGTATGTCATAAATATTGCTCTGTCGTACTGACCCATTGCCAGAGGATAATAATCATCTCCAAGTTTCTCTTTAAATGTGG
Source organism: uncultured Lachnoanaerobaculum sp. (assembly GCA_963518365.1). Lineage (GTDB taxonomy): Bacteria > Bacillota > Clostridia > Lachnospirales > Lachnospiraceae > Lachnoanaerobaculum. The sequence continues at coordinate 1,844 of CAUQKD010000285.1, forward strand.
CACCTGCCGCTCTAAGATCTGCAAGAGACTTCGGTGTATCAATACCCGCCTCATCAAAAGTTGTCTTATCCCAGTAGAAGATTCTTCCTGTTTCAGCTATAGGTATACCTGCAAGACCACCCTTTGAATCCTTTGATCTGTCAAGCAGTTCGCTGTCATACTGAGTAAGATCGATAACATCAGATACAGTATTTAAATCAAGGAATGTATCACCGTTTGCATCATAGTTGCTGATCCAGTCCATATTGATCTGTGAAAGATCTGCCGCAGTACCTGACTGGAATTCTAAGGCCCTTGCCGTCTCCCAATCTGTCCATGCACCGAAGTTTACTTCAACCTTGATATCCGGATTCTTTGCCATGAATGCGTCTACAGCCTTTTTGGTTGCCTCATGTCTGGAATCTCCGCCCCACCAGTTAAATGTGATTGTAACAGGACCTGAAGATCCGTCTTCACTTTTTGCTGTTGTAGTTTCTCCGGTTTGTGCTTCCTTTGAAACATCCTTACCTGCGTTTCCTGTACATGCTGTTAATGAACCTGCCAATAAAACAGCCATTGCCAAACTTAACTTTTTCATCATAATTCTCCTCTTTTTTTATTATAAATATTTATTTTTATAATTTCTTATAACAAAGCAAATCACTGTCACAGACATCACTGTTATAGAAACATTGCTTACCATCATTACTATGCCTATACTTGCATCTTTTAAATTTGTAAAATTTTGAAGAAAGTACAGTACCGGTATTCTGAATACAAAAACCCTTGATATATTCAAAAGCATTGTTATCTTTGTCTTTCCCAAACCGTACAGTAATGACATCACTGCCGCATTGACTCCCAGGAATAACGAGCCTACGGCTTCGTATCTGTAAACTTCTCCAATCATTTTTGCAAAATGAATATCTCCTCCTGCAAAAATATTACTTAAGAAATCCA
>CAUQKD010000286.1:0-2758 GCA_963518365.1 uncultured Lachnoanaerobaculum sp.
TTATATAGTAATAGTTATGTTGGCGTTTGTATTTCTTTTTCCATTATTGGTAATGATTACTACATCCTTTAAGACATATAAAGAAGCATTTGATATTAAAACAGGGCTTTTACCCCATACTCTTTATTTTGGAAATTATATTGATGTATTTAATACAATTCCGTTTCTTAGATATTTTGGAAATACAATGTGGATTACCGGTATGAATGTGCTTGGAACTGTAATTGTGACACCGATGATAGCGTATTCTTTGTCAAAGGTACGATGGGCGGGAAGAAATATTATTTTTACTTTGATTACTGCGACAATGATGATTCCATATACTGCAATTATGATTCCCTTATATAGGATGTGGGTTAAGCTTGGACTGGTCGGAAGTTTTTGGCCTTTAATCATTCCGGCATTCTTCGGGTATCCGCTTTATATTATTATTCTAAGGCAGTTTATGTTGGGAATCCCTGATGAGCTTTTAGAATCGGCAAAAATCGACGGTTGTAATGCATGGCAGAGATTCTTTTTAGTTGCTTTGCCGCTAACAAAACCCGGTATTGCAACTATTACCATCTTTTCATTTATGTATACATTTTCGGATTTTTTAGGACCGTTATTATATGCCAATAAAAGCGAGTTGTACACTTTGTCATTAGGTCTGTACTCATTTATGAATGAGCATAGTATAAATTGGACATCACTTATGGCTGCTGCCACTATGTTTATGCTTCCGATTTTAATAATCTTTTTGATTGGACAAAATCAGTTTGTAGAAGGAATTTCAACTTCAGGATTAAAGGGGTAAATATGAAAGTATTATATATTCCGCTTGATGACAGGGCATGTAATTATAGATTTCCATATGATTTGTCAAAGTTGACAGATAATATAGAGCTTTTAAGGCCTCCATATGAGTTGATGGGATTTTTAAAACAGGGTGCAGATGTGCAAAAGATATGGGAATGGATTTTTCAAAATGCTGTTGACTGTGAATATGCTATTTTATCTGTGGATACTTTGGTATATGGAAATTTGGTAAACTCAAGAATACATAATCTTACAATAGATATATGTATGGAAAGAATAAATAAATTCCGAGAATTAAAAGAAAGAGTACCGGGAATAAAGATACATGCTTTTAACTTAGTTGCAAGAGTAGCTGCATATAATAACAGTTTTGAAGATCCGATGTATTGGGATACTTACGGGTATGATATATGGAGATATACATATCTTTTGGACAGGGAAAGCAGGGGAGAAATAAGCGAAAAGGAAAGGGAAGAGAAAAATAAATTAAAAAATAGTATTCCTAAAGAAATAATGACAGATTTCTTCGGAAGAAGAGATATTGATAGAGAAGTCAACAAAAAAAGTGCTTTGTTGGTGAAAGAAGGGGTTTTTGATACTTTGAACATTCCAAAGGATGATAATGGTGAGTATGGGATGTCTGCAATGGACTCACAGGTAATGCAAAAAGAAGTTGATCGATTGGGAATTTCAAATAGAGTATATATATATCCGGGAACAGATGAGGTGGCATGTAATATCTTGGCTCGTATTTTTTGTGAAAGTAAAGCCTATTTACCAAGGGTATATGTGAGATATTCCGCATCAAATGCACCTTTTGTAGTTCCTAAGTATGAAGACAGAGTACTTAATGAAAGTATAAAATGGCAGATTCATTCGGCAGGCGGTATTTTTGAGGAGTGTGCAGAGTTTTCCGATTGTATGCTTGCTGTTAATATGTCCGGTACAAAGCAGGTAGAGGCATCAAGACAAAAAGAGGACATTGATTCAGCTTTTAGAGCAAGTATAAATATCAATGAATTCCTAAACTATATTAAATTTTATAGGAATACAATGGACAAGAGTGTCGGAATTGCTGAAGTAAGTTGTTGTAACGGCTGTGAAAACAGTTTTATGGAAATGATGATGCAACTTGATTTATTTCCACATATTACAGCTTTTGGAGGTTGGAATACTGCACAAAATACAATTGGAGTGGTCTTGGCACATATAATAATTGCTTCATTTTATAAAGACTACAAAAACAATAGGGAATCTTATTTGAAAAATGAAAGTTTTAAGTTGGGATTTTTGCTGTCTGACTGGGTTTGCCAGACACTTTTACAGAATAAAGTATCAAAAGAAATGAATAGTCTAAGGCAATCGGATCTATATCATTTAAAAGAAAATCGTGTAAAAGTTCGAGATTGGTATAGGAATGAGTTGGAAATATGGTTTAATAAATTTTTAAACAGATACAGCAAGAATAAGATATTTGCAATAAAAGAATTTGATTTTGACTGGGACAGTGCTTATTTTTACAATGTAGTTGTAGCAAATAATACATTATAAAGCAGCAGTAAAATTGTTATAATTATAATTATTATATAATTTATATTATGATTCTAAAGTATGAAAGGATTCAAAGGATATTTTATTTTGATACAGCTTTTGACATAAGGTGGCAATATTTACATTTATTAGCAGTTGGAATGATTATTTCATACAACTTATTATGTTAAGCTCCACTTCCGATTTGACAATTTCTCTTGGTATTGCTAAACTACAAGCAGAAAACTTGACAGATTTCGGACTTATAATGGCAGAAGCCGCACCGGCGGCAGCACCTAACTTATAGTGTTTATTGCACTGCAAAAGTATTTTACAAAGGGTATTACTCCGGGTGCTGTGAAGGGATAGGCATAATAGAAAAGAGGGGAAATGATATACGAAAAATCGGTGATTCCTATAATAGAATCAA
>CAUQKD010000287.1:0-2747 GCA_963518365.1 uncultured Lachnoanaerobaculum sp.
TTTTGGGTTATGATGTAAGATGTTTTAATACGATTTGCAATGCAACACAGGAAAGACAAGCTGAGGCAAAAGAAATAGCATCAAATGTGGATGCCATGATAGTTATTGGAGACAAAAAAAGCTCCAATACAGGCAAGCTTGTGGAAATATGTCAGGAAGAATGTAAGAATACAGTATTTATTCAAACTCTTGAGGACCTAAATTATGATGCTTTACTTTCTGTGGATAGTGTAGGTATTACGGCAGGGGCTTCGACCCCAAAACATATCATTGAGGAGGTTCAAAATATTGTCAGATCTAAGTTTTGAACAAATGTTAGATGAGTCATTCAAGACTCTACACACTGGAGAAGTTGTCAACGGTAAGGTAATCAATGTTAAGGAAGATCAAATAATCCTTAATGTCGGTTTTAAGTCAGATGGTATCATCACAAGAAGTGAATATAGTAATGACAACAGTTTAGATTTAAGAACAGTTGTAAATGTCGGTGACGAGATGGAAGCTAAAGTCTTAAAGATAAACGACGGAGAAGGACAGGTTCTCCTTTCATACAAGAGATTGGCTCAGGATAGAGGTAATAAGAAGCTTGAGGACGCTTTCAACAACAAGGAAGTACTCACAGGTAAGGTAGTACAGGTAGTTGACGGTGGACTTAGTGTAGTTGTAGACGATGCAAGAGTGTTTATACCGGCATCACTTGTATCAGATACATTTGAAAGAGATTTATCTAAGTATAAAGATGCGGATATTGAATTCATTATTACAGAATTCAATCCGAGAAGAAGAAGAATTATCGGTGACAGAAAGCAGCTTCTTCTTGCTAAAAAAGAAGAGCAGAAGAAAGCTTTATTTGAGAAGATAACACCTGGTGATGTTATTGAAGGTACAGTAAAGAATGTTACAGACTTCGGTGCATTCGTAGACCTTGGCGGTGCTGACGGACTTTTACATATCTCAGAGATGAGCTGGGGCAGAGTGGAAAATCCTAAGAAAGTTTTCAAATCAGGAGATAAGGTAACAGCATTTATCAAAGATATCTCAGGTGAGAAGATTGCACTTTCTATGAAGTTCCCTGATCAGAACCCGTGGCTTGATGCTGAGGAGAAGTTTGCACGCGGTAATGTAGTTAAGGGAAGAGTCGCAAGAATGACTGACTTCGGTGCATTTGTTGAGATTTCAAACGGTGTTGATGCATTACTTCATGTATCACAGATTTCACACGACCATGTAGAGAAGCCTTCTGATGTACTTAAAGTAGGTGATGAAGTTGAGGCTGTTATCGTTGAGTTCAACGAGCCTGAGAAGAAGATATCACTCAGCATTAAGGCTTTGACACAGGCTAATGAAGAGCTTGAGAAAGAGAATGCAAGAAATTCCGAGCCTAAAGAGGAATAAAAGACAGTTTTTATAAGGTCGCAGGTGATTTCATCTGCGACTTTTTTGACTTTTTTAAATAATAACAATAATAATATAGAGGAGATAAATGAAAAAATATATAAAGATAGTTTTTTGGTGCGTTCTGGCTCTTATTTTATGTTTGAGCTATGAGTGGATAAGCAATATTATATTTGATAAAATCAATTACCTGGATGTAAAGTTCGGTATAATACCTGATGTGCTTTTGCCGAGTGTAAATGCGGTTGTAGATACATTCATATCTTTAGTGCTTATTGCCATATACCTTATTTTGGCAATTTTCATAGTAAAAAGACATGATGAAAGAGTGAAGATAGGGCTTTTTAAGGGGATCATATTCGGTATTGTAATGGGATTTGCATTCTACGGTATAGCAGGTCTGTGGTTTGAGATAGTTGACAGATTTTTGGTGGTTATACCTTTTATAGCAAAGAATAACGAGTATTTTTCAGGAGTATATGACGACCTTGAATCTGGTGCATATATCTGGTCTTTACTCTCAATATCAATAGTAGGACCGATTGTGGAAGAGATACTTTTCAGACTGCTTATATTCAACTCACTTGAGAGAGTGACGAAAAACCCTTGGTTTGCCATTATTGTATCAGGTGTGGCTTTCGGTGTATGGCATATGATATTTGTACAAAGCGTGTATACAGCCATTATGGGTTGCATTATGGGACTTATCTACTACAAGACAAGAAATATATTTGTCACAATGTTTATCCATATATTTAACAACACTATAGGCAATCTGCCTGCCGCACTCAATACGGATTTGATAAACAATGCTATAACAGCTATATCATATATAATGATTATACCGGCTATAGTACTGTTGGTAGTTTTATGGAATACAAAGCCTGAGAAAAAAGAGTACAGACAAAGTTATTACAGCCTATGAAAAATATAACAATTATATCATTTACCGCAAAGGGTGGAGATATAAATACAAAACTGATTGATATTTTGAGTGAAGCGAATATATCGTCGTATACGCTAAAAAAGTATCTGTCGGATAACAGAATGAAGCCGCTTGAAGATCTTAAAGAGACTGTGAAGAAACATTTCAGTGATGATGCAATCATTTTTGTAGGAGCGACAGGGATAGCGGTAAGGAGTATAGCACCATATGTAAAGGATAAATTTTATGATCCTGCAGTACTTGTAATAGATGAACTTGGAAGGTATGTTATACCGCTGCTCTCAGGTCATGTGGGCGGAGCCAATGAATTGGCAAATTATATAGGAGGGGCATTATCTGCCGCTCCTATTATTACAACCGCAACAGATATCAACGGTACCTTTGCTGTAGATGTATTTGCAAAAAA
>CAUQKD010000288.1:0-2727 GCA_963518365.1 uncultured Lachnoanaerobaculum sp.
TTTGCCGTCTCTTCATCATATATAACCTTACAATAGGGACAAAAATTACATATACTTTTACAAAACGGTATATGTACATATAAGCCGAACTCAGAACCATTATCATATGGCAATACTTTATCAAAATCCTTTGTAAAAATAAACGGTTTGGTTGAATGTGTAAGATACATTCTTGTTAAATCTGTAATCAAGCTCATATCCGCCTCCTATGGTGTTTTATATAGTATATAAAACTATCACCATATATTCAACCTGATATATGCTAATACAATTTTGTATATTTTTCTTCAATATAATCTAAGAAGTAATTCACATCAAAGTCCTCTCCGGTTACCATCTTCATAAGCTTCGGAGCCTCATAAAGAAAACCGTAAGTATGGATATTTTCCTTTAGCCATTTCATAATCTCGTCAAAATGATTGTTTTCAAGCAAGCTGTCTACATCTATATCTTTTTTCATTGCATGCATATACTGTGCCGCAAAGGCTGTTCCAAGCGCATAGGTTGGGAAATATCCGAAGCTTCCGTCTGACCAATGCACATCCTGCAATATTCCAAGCCTGTCATTTGGCACATCTATTCCAAGATATTCTTTATACTTGGCATTCCATGTCTTATCAAGTCCTTCTGTTGAAATACTGCCGTCAAACAGCCCCTTTTCTATCTCATAGCGAATCAATATATGAAGCGGATATGTAAGCTCATCCGCCTCTGTACGCACAAATGAAGGCTTTGATGCATTGATTGCCTTATAAAAATCCTCAAGTGCAACTTTACCAAGCTGCTTAGGAAAAACCTCCTGTAGCCTTGGGTAGTGATATTTCCAAAAAGCCAAAGTCTTTCCGAGATAGTTCTCACATAGTCTTGACTGTGATTCATGCATTCCGCAAGATACGCCTTCTGATAGAATCATTCCGTCATACTTAGGGTTTATATTGTGTTCATAGTAGGCATGACCCACCTCATGAACTGTTGAGAGTATGGCAGAGGCTACATTGTTCTCTATATATTTTGTGGTTGTACGACAGTCATTCTCACAAGTCCATGATGTAAACGGATGCTCCGATTCATTTTGATATCCCCATGAAGGATCAAAATGCAAGTACTTAAGCAGCTCATCCATAAACTTTTTTTGTTCTTCAACCGGAAAGCTTTGATGCAGGAAATCTTCTTTTATCTGCTTTGCATTTGTCACCTTTTTTATAAGCGGAACCAATCTGTTTTTTAGTGCTTCAAATAATATATCATATTTTTCCACGCTCATTCCCGGTTCAAAATCATCAAGCATCTGATTGTATATACTCTTATCACTGTTTCTATATCCATACAGCTTCTTTTTACTTTCTATCACCCTCTTTAGATATGGTTCAAATATAGAATAATCAGACTTTGACTTTGCAAGTATCCACGCATCAAAGGATTCATCACATAGCCTTTTAAATGCCACATACTCATCCTTCGGTATGCAAAGTGTATCCATAATCCTTTTATAATAAAGCTCTATGGCACGCTTATCCTCCGCATCTATATTATTGTCATTCTTTAAATCCTCTAAAAGTGTCACTATCTCAGGATCTGTCTCAAGGCTGAACAGCTCTCCTGAAAGATAAGCCGACCTCTCATCTCTATAAGCTGATCCCGCACTTGGTGCCACTGTTTGCTTATCAATGCTTATTATATTGAGTGCCATCTGATATGCAGAACATCGAAAGATCCAGTCTTTGTATTTTTTTAGTTTTTCACTTGTATTCATGATTTTCCTTTCTTTATATAAACAAAAAGACCAATCTCTCGACCGGTCTAAAAACTTCTAAAATATCAATTGCCTAACAGTGACGACAACACATGACGCTTACCTAGACTACGGCATCTGTATAGGACTTACTTTTGATACAAGTATCATAGCATATCCGTTCATAAATGTCAATATACCACAATAATTATTTATGGAAAAGTAAACAGACCCTTCAGTATCCCTGAATTTTTCAACTTATTTAACTCTTCATTATAACCTCCGGTTTGCATATGAGAATAGTACAAATTTGCAAATACATCGGCAATCTGAACAATATTGTTGTCTACCGAATCAAAATACTCAACAATAAATTTCCCAACGGTTGTTCCGTTCATAAATAATTCTGTATTCAGATAGTTTTCTAAAAAATGTACGGACTCTGTCTTCTCATTTCTTTCATCCAATTGAAGTAAACAGTCTTCATCAGGTAAATATCTTTCATTAAAAAAATACTCCAATGCAAGTCTCAATGTATAGTTAAAAACTCTTGCTGTATTGTCACAAAGCTTATCAGTCAACTTTTCATTATCAATCCTTATATAATATACCTCAAATGAGTTTTTTTGAGCAAAAAAATCCACAAATTTCTGTTTCATCTCTTTATCAAATTGGGAGCCTTTCAGTTCTTTAAACTTACCGTTCTTAAACATCTTACCGCCTTCTTTGATGATTCTGCCTGTTTTCGGACTTATTTTATCTTGATCCAATTCCATTAAACGACTGTAATTTGAAGATACAAAACGTTTATAAGCTTTCTTTACAGCTGTAATATCAAATGTTCTGACTAATGCTATAGTAAAGTATTTATTATTTTTTATATGATTATTTATTGAGCCTGACTCATCTATATAAATATTCAAATATCTACCTCTAAACTTTATAGTACCAAACTGTTTTACTTACCTATATAATGCCTGATCTATATCTGCTAT
>CAUQKD010000289.1:0-2717 GCA_963518365.1 uncultured Lachnoanaerobaculum sp.
CCTACATAATTTTGACGAAGAATTGGAGCATATGGAGGGAAAGTATGCATATGAAAACGGTGAGCTTGATAAGGCCTTTGAAATATGATATAAGGAATTCTATAAGTCAAGAAAATAAAATATAAAGCACATAGCTTTGAGAAACTCTAATCTATGTGCTTTTTAATTTTATGAGAACCTGCCGTTGGCCATTTCATAGGTCTCATCGACAAGAGACATTGTAGATTTTCTATGTGAAACCAGTACAATGGTCTTTCCTGCGCTTTCCTCTGATAGTGATTTTAAGATAATACCTTCATTCAGTACGTCAAGATTACTGGTAGGCTCATCCAAAAGCAGGAAGTCACCATCATGTAAGAAGGCTCTGGCAAGCCCTATACGCTGCTTCTCACCGTCTGATAGTGAATCGCCCAGCTCACCTACATTGGTGTCATAGCCATTTGGAAGACTTGATATAAAATCATGTATACTTGCCTTTTTAGCTGCATTGTAAATTTCTTCAAGACTTGCATCCTGTTTGGATACTCTTATATTATCTGCAATAGTTCCTTGAAATATAACGGTTTCCTGAGTAACATATCCTATCATTTTACGAAGGTCCTCTGTATTAACATTCTTTATATTTTTACCTGAAATATGAATCTCGCCTGTATTTACATCCCAAAATCTCATTAAAAGCTTCAACAAGGTGGATTTACCTGATCCGCTTACACCATGTATTCCAAGGACCTTACCTTTTTTGATATCCAGTGAGACATTGTCAAGTATAATCTCTTCAGCATATGAGAAGTTTACATTATCAACATCTGCACCTTCAAAGGATGTAGCTTCTTTGCCTGATACTTCTTCTACAGTCGGTTCTTCCTCAAGCAATGATAATACACGTTCACCACAGGCAAGAGTCTGATTTAAATTATTTGAGAGTGAAGAGAGAGCAACAGTCGGTCCGAAAGAACTCATCATAGCCAATGTTGCAATAAGCATCTGTGAAAAACCTATGCTCTCATTTTTATAAAGCATCAACATACAAAAGAACATTAACCATGAGAAAAGCTGGATAACAATGTTTGTCGCAGCTCTTTGAGAACCCTCAAAGAAGCTGAGCTTTCTTTGATTATCAGACAGTTCCAAAGACTTTGAGTCCATCTCATTTAAGCGTACCTCACCTTGATTATATTGTAATATTTCATCCACACCGTACATGCTGTTTATGACAAAGTTGTTCAGTTCACCTACATTATTTCTAAAGTTCATTCCGGCATCTGCACTGCGACTACCGTTCCAAAGAGGAAGAGCAATTCCTACAGTTATGTATGCAAGCAATGAAATAATACCTGCAATAGGATGTTGATACCATATAAATATAACCATTATAAGAGATGTTATAAAAGCAATGGCTATAGGTGATATGGTATGTGCAAAGAATACCTCCAATAACTCTATATCACTTGTTATAATAGCAATAAGGTTACCTTTTTCCTTACCCTCAAGTTTTGCAGGGCAGAGTTTTCTAAGTACTGCAAAAACCTTGTGTCTTATAATTGCAAGTATTCGGAATGCGATATAGTGATTACAGTACTGTTCACCATAGTGAAGAATACCCCTTGCAACAGCCATTACGATAAGGGAAATAAATATTTTTCCTGAAAGATTCGGAGCGGAAGTAAAGCTGTTATGTAACAGAGTATAAAGTCCATGCAGTATGCCGTAGCCACCTGTAACGGTAAGGAAGATAGCACATAAAAAGCCGATGACACCAAGAAAAATTCCAAGTAACATAACACCTGTCAAAGGCTTTATCAAAACAATCAGACTTCTCATAATTGAAAGCCCGGATCTTCTTGTGATTTTTTTCATTATTCTGATATCTCCTTTCTCTTTGAGAAATTCTCAAGATTCATTTGCTCTGTAAAGAGTTTTTCATAAGCACCTTTATTATTCATAAGTTCAAAGTGAAACCCTGATTCTACGATACTTCCGTTCTTAAGCATAAATATCTCATCACTGTTAACTACATTTGCAAGTCTGTGTGATATAAGGATAACGGTTTTTGTTTTTGATAATTCATGTATTACATTCATTATTATCTCTTCGCTGCCGGCATCAACATTTGATGTGGCTTCATCAAATATATATACCGGTGTATTATGAAGAAGAGCTCTTGCAAGTGAGAGTCGTTGCTTTTGGCCTCCGGAGAGATTGCTTGCATTTGAGGTCAGTTTTGTATCAAGTCCGTCTTGAGAATTGATAAAGTCAAGAAGATTAACTTTTTCCAGTGCCTCATTCATTTCTTTTTCTGTAGCATTTGGATTGCCCATCAAAAGATTTTCCCTTACAGTACCTGCAAACATCCAACTGCGATGCCCTACAAAAGTAAAATGAGAGAGTATTGTTTTGCTTGTAAGTTCACTATGTTCATCATTATTTATCTTCAGACTTCCGCTGTATTTTAGATTTTTACCCATAAGTATACCTGCTATAGTGGATTTACCGGAGCCTGAGACACCTACTATTGAAACAAAGGACTTTGGTGAGATAGTCATATCTATTCCGCTTAATATGGTCTTTCTTGGGTCGTATGAGAAAGAAAGATTCTCAAGTGATATTTTTATCTCTTTATCATTTATCTCTTTACTACCTCTTTGTTGCTCAGGAAGATCAAGGAATGCAAATATATGATCACTTGCTTTCATTCCGTTCATAAAATGTCTATTATA
>CAUQKD010000290.1:0-2699 GCA_963518365.1 uncultured Lachnoanaerobaculum sp.
CAATACTTCCAAGTAAAGCCGACAGTGCGGTTATTTTTAAGAAATGAGAAGAATCTGCTTTTACAGTGTCACTGTTTCCTGAGCCTATAGATTTACCAAGTATTATTGCACCTGCATTTGCGATACCGAAACATACGACGGTTCCGAAGTTTCTGGCAACTACTACAACAGCATTTGCGGCAACTATATCACCTCCAAGATGCCCCATTATTACAGAATACATTGAAAACGCAATTCCCCAAACTATTTCATTGCCGAAGGCAGGCATGGAGTATTTTAAAAAGTCTAAAAACAGAACTTTATTTGTATTAAAGACTGTCTTTAGACGGAAGTGTATAGACTTAGGTATGAAGTTGTCTATAATACATATGGTAAGTTCTACACCTCTTGCGATAACTGTTGCAAGTGCCACTCCTATGATACCCAGTTTCGGAAGACCGAAAAATCCGAATATAAAAGTTGCGTTCAAAACGATATTGAGTAAAAATGCCACCGTATATGCGGCGGTAGAGAAGTTTACTCTTTCGACACTTCTCATCGTGCAAAGATAAACCTGTGAAAAGCTCATCAGCAGGTATGAAAAGCTTACAACTCTTAAGTACGGTATACCTGAGACTATCAAATTGGTATCATTTGTGAAAATATGCATCAAAAATCCGGGGAAAAAGAATGCAAGTATAAAGAACACACTTGATATGGCAACGGAAAGCTGCATTGCGATACCCATTATATTTTCAATAGTCTTTGTATCATTTTTGCCCCAATACTGTGCCGCCAGCATAATGACACCGGATGCAATACCTGCATATACCAGGTTTAGTATAAACATTATCTGATTTGCAAGTGAACCTGCCGCAAGTGCATCTTGTCCTACAAAGCCAAGCATTATAACATCAGCCGAACCTACAGCGGTTGTAACGATATTTTGTATGACTATAGGTATGGCAAGTCTTACTATATCTTTATTAAAAGAAGAGTTGTTATGCATATCAATCCTCCGTTTTAGATTATCCGAAAGATTAAACCTTCGGGTGATTGTTCCATTATATGTGGAACAGTAATATAAGTCAAATTTTAAAATACTCCAAAACCTTGTAAATAAAGGTTCTTGAGACTTACACTAAAATTACACATGCCAAATGTAAGTTCAAGGTATTCTTTTTTGGAATAAAAAGTATAAAATATTATTAGAGTGTTTTGTGAAATACACTAAAAGAAAGAGGTATAGTATGAATTTAAGAAAAGAAAAAAAGTCAAAAAGACTGTTAAAAAGAGCAACCGCTTTATCAGTTACACTTTTGCTAAGTACAGGAAGTTTGTTCACATCAGTAGCTGCTACAGGTCCGGGAGTTGAGCAAATTAGTTTTGAAAATAAAACCGGAATTATTTCTGAGGAGCCAAAAACAACTAATGTAAGTCAGTATAGCTATGATACCAATATTGATTACAGAATAGAGATGAACAGTTCGGAAAGATATCCTAAGAGTATATACATAAAGGGAAAGCTGCTTGGTATAGATAAAATACCTGTGATATCTATATATAAATATATTTGGCTTATATTAAAAGACAGTAACGGTAAGAAGTCTATAACAATATAGTTAGTAACAGTACAGGAAGCATGAGCTTTTACTTAGATAAAATAGCTGAGGGAAAGTATTCTGTGAATTTGTACGCTTCTTCTGAAAGATATGGTTCCTACAAATCATTAATTTATGGAAATGATATAGAAATATTATATAAAGATGGAAAATTAAGTTTTGTACCATATCCATACTATGATCACAATATGGCTGTAGTGAACAATAAAAGAACAGACGAAAAAGCACTGGCATATTATAGGCAGCCGTCAAGTGATATTCAAAGTGATAATCAGGAAATAATAGATTTAGCAAACAGTATTACAGCCGGAATTACTAATGATTATGATAAAGCTGTAGTAATACATGACTGGGTATGCAATAATATTTATTATGATTGGGACAGATATTTAAGCGGAAACTATATTGGAATGGATACCTCAGCGCTTGGAACATTACATTCAAAAAGAAGCGTTTGTGACGGATATGCAAACCTGACAGCGGCACTATTAAGGGCAGCCGGAGTTCCGGCAAAAAAAATTTCCGGATTTGCTTTGGGTGTATCAAATGATTATTGGCCTGAGAATTTTGATCCGAATAAAGATACAAACCATGCCTGGAATGAGTTTTGGGCAAATGGAAGATGGGTAATACTTGATACAACCTGGGACAGTGATAATGCATGGAAAAACGGAGGTATTGAAAAAAATACCGGATTAAGAGGATATCACTATTTTGATATAAATGTGGGATTACTCTCAGCAGACCATGTAATAAAGGATTATAATGAAGCGGATGTTCCGCAACCGTAAATGGGGAGTAATAAGCTATAAAATAAGTATAGGATGGTTTTAACTAATTATTATAAGGAGTGGGTATGATAAAAATAATTGATGATATAAAATTTATGCCTGATATGAAAAAAAGTATCCATTATATTTCCTGGACTCCATGTCATGATATGAGTGTTTCAGGATATGCATCATTATCATTTGTATATGCAATAGTATATACTAATTTGCCTGATTTAAATACTGATAAACTTTTTAGAGAAGTTGATATGTCAGATGAAGTATGTACCCTATATCCTAGGGCTAATATTACGATTATACCTACACA
>CAUQKD010000291.1:0-2681 GCA_963518365.1 uncultured Lachnoanaerobaculum sp.
CTTTCAAAGCTGTATGATATTTTAGTCAGTATTGAGGCTGATAAGAAAGATGAAATTATATCAGATTTAAAAAACAGACTTGAGTCTGCAAAAGAAAAGGCAAGAGACTTTAATAGTGAAAATGTTGAGTTATTCACATTTTTATCAGATATTGTATTAGAAGTGTATTTTAAACAGCATCTTATAGAATATATTTTAAATAAAATATGATATAAGAACCAAAATATCTGAGATATTATACACACTAATATATAAAAGGTATGAATATAAAAGATATGAATTAGTAAGAAAATTTTAACTATACATAATTCCTTAAATTAAATATACTTAAGGTATAACAGCAGTTTAACTGCAAAAATATAAGGAGGAATGTATGAGGTTGGCTAAGAAATTAGCAATTCTTGGAGCTGTTTTAGTATGCGCATTTGCGGCAATGCCTGTATATGCGGCGAATAAGACTATAAGCTCGGTCGGAATAAAAATAAATACAGATTTAGGTGTTGGAGACAACACGGATTCACTCAGTATCAACTATGGAGGAAACTCAGGCGGGGATATAAATATATATACCACATCGGACAGATTCAGTGTAGTGGATGCGGAGATTACAAGCGGTAAGACTCGCCTTAATATAGGAGATGAGATAAAGCTTAAGGTGACATTAGAGGCTTCAAGCGATTATGCCTTTAAGGGGACTTATTCGGCATCCAATATAAGTGTAACAGGTGGAAAGTATCTGTCATCTTCCAAGAAAAACGGCGACTTGGTAGTGGCTGTAAAGCTGAATCCGATAAAGGGAAGCTATGAACAACCTGATGATGTAGAGTGGAAGGACAGCGGCATCGGCATTGCCGAATGGAATGAGCCTTCAGGAACTTCAGGATACTATGATTTGGTACTTCTTCGTGGCAGTACACAGGTTGCCAAGGTGGAGAATTATAAGGGAAACAGTTACAGCTTTAGAAACGATATGACACAGAAGGGTACATATAAGTTCAGAATCAGATCTGTGGCACATGGTGACAATGACTATGGAAGAAGGTCCGAATGGGTGACTTCAGATGAATTTTACTTAGATGAGAGCAATGTTTCAAAGGGCAATAATAATTCTTCAGGTCAGGCAGGAAGCAATGTGGGCTGGAGCAAGTCAGGTGATGCATGGTATTTCAGATTTCCGGACGGCAGCCTGAAGATGAACGGATGGGAATATATCGGAGATAAGTGGTATCTCTTTGATGACTCGGGCAGAATGCTTACAGGATGGCAAAAGAGAGACGGAGAATATTACTATTTGAACTCACGTGGTCAGATGACGACGGGCTGGCAGCAGTCAGGAGGTAAGTGGTATTACTTGAATGCCGAGACACCGAAAGGTAAGATGCTTAGCAACACATGGCTTCACAGCAGTGACGGTAAGTACTATTACTTGGACAGTAACGGTGCAATGTGTGAAAAGTGGACACAGATTAGCGGAAATTGGTATTACTTCTATCCGGGTACAGGATTTATGGCTACAAATACTACAATTGATTCATTCAGACTGGGTGCAAACGGTGCCTGGATAAGATAGGAAGCTTAAGGTGATAAGACCGGGGTGAAGACCCCGGTCTTTTTATAAATCTTTAAAATGAAATTCTTTTTTGCCTTCCGCATAATCTGCTACAATATCACCGTTTCCATATAGTTTATACTTGTAGGTACAAAGTCCTTCAAGCCCCACAGGTCCTCTGGCATGTAACTTTCCTGTACTGATACCTACTTCAGCACCGAAGCCGTATCTGAATCCGTCTGCAAATCTGGTGGAACAGTTTTTGTATACATTTGCAGAGTCAACCCTGTTCATAAAATAGTCCGCATTTGAATCTATATTTGTGAGTATGGCATCTGTATGATGTGAGCCGTAGGTATTGATATGATTTATTGCCTCATCTATGCTGTCTACCGTCTTTACGTTGACGGTTTTTTCAAGATACTCTGTATGAAAAGACTTATCTGTAGCTAAAACAGCATTGTCAAATTTGTCTATTATATTCTCATGTGCAAATACTTTGATTTTTGCACTCTTAAAAGCGGTATTTAGGCTTGGGAAGAGTCCCACTACAGCGTTTTTATGAATCAATAAAGTTTCTGTAGTATTGCAGGCGGAAGGGTATTGAGTCTTGGCATCTATCAAAATCCTTATAGATTTGTCAAGGTCAAATTCTTCATCTATATAGGTATGACAGATGCCGTCGGCATGCCCCATTACAGGAATACTTGTATTGTCCATAATATATTTTACAAATGAATTTGAGCCTCTTGGGATAAGCAAATCCACATATTCACAACAGGAAAGCAGTTCACCCACATCACTTCTGGCTTCAAGTTGAACAAGTATATTCTCAGGAAGATTTGACTCCTTGACAGCTCTTTTTATACTTTCAAATAATGCTCTGTTTGTAAGCAATGCCTCACTGCCACCCTTCAGTATGGCGGCATTACCGCTTTTTATACATAGTGAAGCAATCTGAACCAATGCATCAGGTCTTGCCTCAAAGATAACACCGATAACGCCGATAGGGGTAGTGGTTCTGGTAAGAATTAAGCCCTTATCCAACTCTCTTTTTAAAGTGATTTTGCCGATAGGGTCGGGCATCTTTATAAGATCTTTTATACCGGCTGTTACGGTGTCCATCTTATGT
>CAUQKD010000292.1:0-2663 GCA_963518365.1 uncultured Lachnoanaerobaculum sp.
GTATCGGCAAGCAATGCCGAGCGGTACACACTCGGCTTTTTTGCTTGTTAGTGGTTTGCCCCAATCACCCGAAAGAAAAACTGAAAGTTTTTTCTTTGACACCTCTTTCAAGGCAGAGGCGATCGGATAAGTTTCGGACGGCTTTTGTACTGTTCCAAAAGTTTCTGAACTTTCTTTTACAGTCCAAAGACACCGACAAATATACGATATGATTGTGGATATGAGCCTTATCCGTATACAGCAAAAGAACAATAACAGTTGAAAAGGTGGATGAGATAGATGAAAAGTATCTTAATTTAAATCTTGACGAATATAACTGTCTTGCTGTTGTAAGCAGTTTCACCTACAACAGTGACGGAGTTATGTTTGAATATACGGTTTCAAAACACAGGCCGGATTGTTTTTGTTTTGTAGATAACGCCGTAAGAAAATAGGGTCGGATAACCGACCCTATCAAACCATATTAAAATAAACATTAAAGCAAATAGTGTCATTTTTATAAGATATATGTATCTTTCCCTTGTGCCTTTTAACAATATTTCCGGCGATGGAAAGTCCTACACCATATCCTGAGACGCTGCTGTTATGTGACTTGTCCTCCCTGTAGAATCTGTCAAAAAACTTTGAATAGTCTACATTCTTACCGTCTTTGTAGGTATTACTTACTACAAGCTTCGCCTTTTTAAAGGTGATACCGTGCACCATAAGCTTAACTCCGATAGTTCCGCCCTTATCACAGTATTTGTTTGCATTATCTATCAGTATATTTACAAGTTCATATACGGCACCGTCATCTCCCGAAATGCAGATATCATTTTGAATATCAGATTCAAAGTTCTTTCCTCCCTTTATAGCTAATGATTTGAATGATTTTGATGACTTTGTTACTATATCTGAAAAATTTATATTTTTTTCAATTACATTTGATTTTTCTTCAAACCTTGAAAGTACCACAAGCCTGTTTATCAGATCCGTCATACGCTCAACCTGCTCTTTGGTGCTCTTTGTCCACTCGTTTTCTCCGTTAATCATCTCACAAAGCTCATTGTTGGCCGATATTATAGCCAAAGGAGTCTTTAACTCATGCCCCGCATTGGTAATAAACGCTTTTTGGTTTCTATAGTTTTCCATAAAAGGCATCATTACCTTGCCTGAAAAAATCACAAATATAATGATAAAAAATACCAGATTTGAAAAGAAAATAAAGACCGAAGTATCTATCAAATCATCTCTGTCCTCTATATAGCTTGTAGTATCCAGCACTACAATCAGTTTGCTTTCATCCTCATATGAATTCAATTTATATGCAAACTTCTGTCCGTCAGTGGTCTTGAAGTTGCCGTATTTATTATTACCCGATAAAATCTTTTTCACATAAAAAACAACATCGGTATCAGACAGATTTGCTATATGCTCAGTGTTCATAGTGATTACCTTATTGCTGCCGTCCACATAAGCACTGAAATATCTGTACTGAACTATTATATCCGGATTTGTCTTTCTGCCGAGAATCTTCTCCACTACTTCTTCATCAGGTAGAACTCCGTTATTCTCAGACAACAAATCCAAAATTTTATTTATTCTTTTTTCACTTGTTGCATACTTTGAAGCATTCAAAATGCCTATTACCGATATAAGCATTATGCTTACCGCTATCGTAGCTACCACAATGAATTGTAAACGAAGTCTTCTAAACAAATCACACCTCTACAAGTTCAAACTCCCTGTTTTCCTCTCCCAAAATATCAACATTTGCATTGATTGCCTTTAACTTTTGCTTCAGATATGAAATATATATCCAAACATATCCTGTATCCGAGTCGTCATCCTTGCTCCATACATGATTGTATATATACTCGGTCGAAAGCTTTTTATTCTTGTTCAACATAAGAACTTCCATAAGCTTGGTTTCCTTACCTGCCAATATTATGGAATTTTTGGCCGACAGCTCCTGCTGTGATACATTCAGCTTTACACTTCCGAATGTCAGTACATTCTCGTTATAATTTGTGTCTATTCTTCTTTCAAGAGAACGAACTCTTGCTGCCAACTCTTTTAGCGGTATCGGCTTTGTAAGGTACTCGTCCGCACCTGATTCAAGACCTTCAACCTTGTCATCAAGTTCACTCATAGCTGTAAGCATAATAACATATGTAGTATTTCCGGCCTCTCTTAATGCCTTTAATACCTCAAGTCCGCTCATCTTAGGCATCATAACATCAAAAATCATCAAATCATATGTGCCGCTGTTTGCAGCTTCCAAAGCGGCTTTTCCGTCATAAACCGGCTCAACTTCATAACCTTGCATTATAAGTACTTGCGCATACGCCTTTGACAGTGCCGCCTCATCTTCCGCCACTAAAATTCTCATCTCTATCCTTCCTCTATCAATTTTCTTATTGTCTGCATATTCAAATCACAGGAAGCAAGCTCATCAGCACATCTTTTAAGCTCCTTTGTGATTCTTTCATGGTTGGTTATATTTTTCTTATACTTCATCTGATGTTCAAGCGACGCCCATGAATCCATGGCGATAGTCCTTAACTGAATCTCAATATAATATTTTCCGTTTTCATTGCCGTCACAATCAGGGAAAGGAGTAATCACTTCAAGTATCATATGATATGAACGATAACCGTTCGGCTTTACATTCAGTATATAAT
>CAUQKD010000293.1:0-2606 GCA_963518365.1 uncultured Lachnoanaerobaculum sp.
TAGGTGCATCACTTATTCTTCCTGCAAGTATCATATATATCTTTAACAAGACAAGAAAAGGTGCTGAGATAGGCAGTATAACAGGTACAGTTATAATGACTGTTTTTGGTTCGGTGTTTAATGCACTTTATCTTTTACCCAAGTTTGCACAGCTTTTCGGAATGGATTTAAATGCTATTATAGGTATGGGAAGTGCGATAAATCCTTCAGTAAGCAATATTCAAACATTTGCGCTTATGATTGTGGCACCTATGAATTTATTGAAAGGTACTTTGATATCAACACTTACTATAGTTTTATACAAGAAGTTTTCGCCTGTTTTAAAGCAAGGTAAAGCTTTCAGGGAAGTAAATATGGCGAAATAATATTTTATAGCTTTTAGGGGGCATATGTTTAAGAACAGTAAATCATCACAGGATTTCGGCAAGGCTTTACACACTTTCGGTATGGTTTTACTTATAATAATAGCATTACCGATTTATGTTTTGCTTGAGCTTTGTAAGATGCAAAAAAGAAGATAACATATCTTAAATAATTAAGACCGGCATATTTTGCCGGTTTTTTATTTTGGTCTTATTGCTTTTTTTAAATTATATTCGTATAATGGAATCTTAGACAAATATACAACAAGTTGCAATATTTAGCCTAAGAGTAAGGAGTTTGATGAAAGAGGACAATTTTAATTTTCTGAATGAAGATATAGAGACTCAGATTGATAAGCCTGCTGATTTTACATCACCGGAAAGCTTACACAAAAAGCTTATTGAAATCATATTGCATTATCATCCGTCAGATGATATCTCTATGATAACTAAAGCTTATGAACTTGCAAAAAAAGCACATAACGATCAAAAGAGAAAGTCAGGTGAACCGTATATAATTCACCCTATTTGTGTTGCGATAATCCTTGCCGAGCTTGAGCTTGACAAAGAGACTATAGCTGCAGGACTTTTGCACGATGTAATAGAGGACACCGTAATAACATATGATGAACTTGCAGATATGTTCGGGGTGGATGTTGCCAATTTGGTGGACGGTGTTACAAAGCTGACACAGCTATCACTTAAGAATGATAAGATTGAGATGCAGGCTGAAAATCTTAGAAAGATGTTCCTTGCCATGGCAAAGGATATCAGAGTCATACTTATAAAGCTGGCTGACAGACTCCACAATATGCGTACTCTTCAATATATGAAGCCTGAAAAGCAAAAAGAAAAGGCAAGGGAGACTATGGATATATATTCTCCTATTGCACAAAGGCTGGGTATTTCAAAGATAAAGGTGGAACTTGACGACCTTTCATTAAAATATTTGCATCCTGATGTATATTATGATTTATCGGAAAAGCTGGCTTTCAGAAAAGAACAAAGGCAGCAATTTGTTGATGAGATAATAAAGAAATTTTCACAACATTTATCTGAAACAGGAATGAAATATACAATCAACGGCAGAGTGAAGCACCTCTTTTCAATATATAAAAAGATGGTAAATCAAAACAAGACACTTGATCAGATCTATGATGTATTTGCCATCAGGATTATTGTAGACAGTGTTACGGACTGCTACCTTGCACTGGGTACGGCACATGAGATATATAAGCCTATCCCCGGCAGGTTTAAAGACTATATTGCTATGCCTAAGCCGAATATGTATCAGTCACTTCATACGACTTTAATATCGGATACAGGTCAGCCTTTTGAGGTACAGATAAGAACTGTAGAGATGCATAAGACTGCGGAGTTCGGTATTGCGGCACACTGGAAGTATAAAGAGAGCGGAAGCGGCTCTGTAGCAAAGGGAGCTGAAGATGCCAAGATGAATTGGCTCAGACAAATACTTGAATGGCAGAGAGATATGTCCGACAATGCCGAATTTTTAAAGGTAATAAAGAGCGACCTTGACCTTTTCTCAGACAATGTATACTGCTTTACTCCGGACGGAGATGTAAAAAATCTTCCTGCAGGTTCAAACCCTATAGATTTTGCTTATTCCATACATTCAGCTGTAGGAAACAAGATGGTGGGTGCCAGAGTAAACGGAAGACTTGTAAATATCGACTACGAGCTTAAAAGCGGTGACAGAGTAGAGATAATCACTTCACAAAACTCGAAAGGCCCAAGCAGAGACTGGTTAAATATCGTAAAGTCAAATCAGGCCAGATCAAAGATACAGCAGTGGTTTAAAAACGAATTAAAAGAGGACAATATCCTTCGCGGAAAGGATATGCTTGAAAAATACTGTAAGGCAAAGGGTATCAACTGGGCTGAGATAAACAAACCTCAATTCCAGGAAAAAGTAATGAAACGATATGCTATCAAAGACTGGGATTCCATTTTAGCTTCTTTGGGCCATGGAGGACTTAAAGAAGGTCAAATCATCAACAAGATGGTGGAAGAGAGAAACAGAATCGCAAAGAAGGAATTCAACGACAGTGCAATACTTGAGAGCATTGGTGACGGCAGTGACAAGGAAGTCATTGTAAAGAATTCAAAGTCGGGTATTACCGTAAAAGGTATTGACGACCTTGCTGTAAGATTTTCAAAATGCTGTAATCCTGTACCCGGAGATGAAATAGTCGGATTTATCACAAGAGGTAGGGGTATATC
>CAUQKD010000294.1:0-2595 GCA_963518365.1 uncultured Lachnoanaerobaculum sp.
TAAGGGGGGATTCAAATAATGCAGATTACTGATGTCAGAGTTAGAAGAATTGATAAAGAAGGTAAGATGAAGGCTGTTGTTTCTATCACTTTGGATAATGAGTTTGTTATTCACGATATCAAGGTGATTGAAGGTGAAAAAGGATTGTTTATTGCTATGCCAAGCAGAATGGCGGCAGACGGCGAGTACAGAGATATCGCACATCCTATAAATTCTCAGACAAGAGAACTTATTTCGGAGACAGTCATCGGAAAGTATGAAGCAATGTTGCTTGAAGGGGCAGCAGACGTAAATGTATAATTTGTTGAGTGTGAAATTTATATAATGAAGTTTTTGGGGGCTGTGTAAACAGCCCCTGTTTGCGTTCTGTATAATTTTACTAAGCTTGATAGATTGGAGTTTTCCTGTTATAATCAAACTGAGCTTTCTTAATGAAAGTATAAGAGTTTTGTCTTGGATGAATTAAGACATTATTTTGATATAATGGAGATACTATGAAAAATAAAAAAAATACAAAAGCACTATTAGTAAAGAATATAAGTTATTCGCTTATAGTCTTGGTATTTTTACTTGTAATATTACTTGTTGCACCGGGTAAAGGCTGTGGTGCAATAATTTTTTTACTTGCACTGTTGGCAATAGTGTACACTGTCATATGGTATGTCAGATTATCTAAGAATATGTCAAACTATATGGTGGAGTATTCAATGGCAAATGAGAATACGCAGAATATATTCTCACAGGATCTTGACATTCCGTATGCTTTGATGGATAAAAAGGGTATTATTGCGTGGAGAAACAGAGCATTTAACTGGCTTGTGCAAAAGGACAGGCTTTCAAAAAGGGATATCCATGCAATGTTTGAAAACATCACGGCGTCGGATATAGAAGATATTGCCTATAAGGCGGATTTTCACGGTGAATATCAAGGTAAGAAGTACAGGATCAGAATAACAAGATTATATATAGAGGAATCGTTTGTTTATACGGTATGTCTCTTTGATGAGACCGACTTGGTGGAATTGAGGATTCAAAAGGAAAATTCAAAATTTGTAGTCGGACTTATGTATATGGACAACTATGATGAGGCTATGGAAAGCGTAGAAGAGGTAAGACGCTCACTTTTGGAGGCTCTGATTGACAGGAAGATAAATCAGTATATAAACGGATTCAACGGTATTGTAAAAAAACTTGAAAAGGACAAGTTTTTCTTTATTATAAATAAGGAAAACTTGGACTCTGCAATAAGTGTAAGGTTTGACATCTTGGAGGATGTAAAGACTGTAAATATCGGCAATGAAATGAGTATCACTTTGAGTATAGGTATAGGATACGGAAGTGAGAATCTTGCAAGAAACTATGAACTTGCAAGGATGGCTATGGATATGGCGCTTGGAAGAGGTGGAGATCAGGCTGTAGTAAAGACTGAGGATGATATCAGGTACTTCGGCGGTAAGGCTCAGACTGTAGAAAAGCAGACCAGAGTGAAAGCCAGAGTAAAGGCTCATGCATTTAAAGAGCTGCTTGAGAATAAAGATAAGGTCATCATAATGGGGCATAAGATGCTTGATATGGATGCCTTCGGTGCTGCAATAGGTATTTGGAGAATTGCTACACATCTTAATAAAAAGGCATACATACTCAGAAGTGATGTAAATCCGTCAGTAAGGCCGATGATAGAAAAGTTTAAGGCGCCTGAATACCCTGAAGATTTGTTTATATCCGAGGAAAAAGCGCTGAACAGTCTGACAAACGACTCCTTGGTAGTGGTGGTGGATGTTAACAGACCGAGTATAACAGAGGGACCTTCGCTTTTAAAGAAAGCAAAGAATATAGTGGTACTTGACCATCACAGGCAGAGTTCCGAAATTATCACAAATGCGACACTGTCATATGTGGAGACTTTTGCATCATCCGCTTGTGAGATGGTTTCAGAGATAGTACAGTATATATCTGACGATATTAAGCTTAAGACTTTGGAAGCCGATGCGATGTATGCGGGTATTGTTATAGATACACAAAATTTTAATGTTCAAACCGGTGTAAGAACCTTTGAGGCTGCCGCATTTTTGAAAAGAAGCGGTGCGGATGTGACAAGAGTCAGAAAGATGTTCAGAGAAGATGCCACAGATTACCTCGCTAAGGCCGAGGCGATACATAATGCTGAGATATATGAAAATTATTATGCTATAAGTGAATGTGACTCTGCAAATACGGCATCACCTACTTTGGTATGTGCTCAAGCTGCAAATGACCTTTTGAATATAAAGGGAATAAAGGCAAGCTTTGTTTTGACATTATATAATGATGTCATATATATCAGTGCCAGATCCATGGATGAGGTAAATGTACAAACAATCATGGAAAAGCTTGGAGGTGGAGGACATCGCTCCGTTGCCGGAGCACAGATAAAAGAGGGAAGTATAGAAGATGCTAAGAACTTTGTAAAGAAGGTTTTAAAGGAATTGATTGAGAGAGGTGAAATATAATGAAAGTTGTTTTATTGGAAGATGTAAAATCTTTAGGAAAAAAGGGAGAAATAGTAGAAGTAAGTGAGGGCTATGCCAGAAACTTTATTATACCTAAGAAAAAAGG
>CAUQKD010000295.1:0-2589 GCA_963518365.1 uncultured Lachnoanaerobaculum sp.
GAAAATGATATTTCTAAGGAAAAGGGATTAAGGTCTTATTTTTCATCTAAAACAGGTAGACTACAGGATACAACAAAGGTAATGGACTCTCTAAAAAAGATAAATGAAATAAGATATTCTGATACAGGCATGTACAATGATTCATTATGGAATATTTTGGAAAATTACCCTAATCAATATTGGAGATATCCCTTATATGTATTCTTGCATAAATATATGATATGGAAAGAAGACGGTGAGTTATACTTACCGGAAGAACATTACGAAGAATATAAGAAGCTGGTAATGTTAACGACAGCATATTACTTTGTAAAAGGTGTTGTGTATAATTCTGTTAATACTGTAAAAGATACAACATTTAAGGTATGTGCAAAAATAGAAAATAATGATAATTACCTGTCTGAGTATATAGATAATATGGGCAATGATTTAAAAATATTCTATGACAAACTTGAAAGTGCGGATTTGGGTAGATGTAAAAGAGGAATTATCTTACTAAGTGGATTTTTGAATAAATCGCAAAGTATTGAAGATTTTTTTGACTTGATTCTAAACTCTAATATAGAAATAGAGCATATCTTACCAAGAAAGTGGTCTGATAATAATGACTGGGATGAACAGGAAGCAAAAGAAGTAATGGAAACTTTAGGTAACCTTGCACCATTTGAGAAAAAGCTAAATATAAGTGCAAGTAATGAATTTTTCAAAAAGAAAAAAAAGGCCTATGAAGAATCAAAGTTTGCAGATATTAAAGATTTATCAAAACTTGATAAATGGGACTATGATGAAGTAAAGATAAGAGAAAAAAATATTATTAATAGAATAAAATCTTTTATAAAAGAAGTATCTAAATTTGTATGAATTTTTTAGCTGTCGGGAAATGATAGTTATACAAAAGGGGTGGCGTAATAATTTTGAGTCACGCCATCCCTAAGCTTTTTTTAACTCCATATCTACGAGTACTCATATCAGTACGTTTTCTTACACCCTACTTTCTATTCATAAGTTCTCTTTGCGCATCCACCTTCATTGCAGTAAGTGATAATGCTACATCACCGTTATCTCCATAATGAAGACCTGATCTGGCCATCTTCCAAGAAAATTCCTCATGTGATAAAGCACTGAGCTTCCATGGTGACAGACTTCCATATCTATCAAAGACTCTTCTCAGTAAACCCTTTGTATCCTCTGAGACTTGAGACTGCAAATTTAATGAACCTTCAAAGCCCGATTTCTTTTTAAACTCAGATCTGACCTCTTTTAGCACCGGCCCATATTTCCATCCATAAAAAG
Organism: uncultured Lachnoanaerobaculum sp.; assembly: GCA_963518365.1. Taxonomy (GTDB): domain Bacteria; phylum Bacillota; class Clostridia; order Lachnospirales; family Lachnospiraceae; genus Lachnoanaerobaculum. The sequence continues at coordinate 1,294 of CAUQKD010000295.1, forward strand.
TTGCATCAAACAGAGGTTCATTATTATACATTAGAGATTCTCTTTGTGCAAAATACATAAGCTTATGCATTCTCATCTCATCCATATGTTTGCCGTTTTTTTCATAAAACATGCTGTCTAAAGTCATTGCAACACTAATTGTATTCTCCATATAAGACCTCCTATTAATTTTTCTATATATCTTTCTACATTTTAATTTTTAATAAAAACTATAATATTGCCTTTATTCCCTTTGCACTGCGAAGTATCACATCTGTGAAATGATTACCCGGGTTTAATTCAAATATCACATCAGTTCCAAGACTCTTAAAATACTCTGAAAGCTCTATTGTTTTATCCTGCACAGTTTTTAATACAGAATTGCGTGTATTTGCCTCTTTATCCCCCAGAGAAAAATAAATTTTATCAGGCAATCTCTTATACTCATTTCTTTTGCAATATTCTATAAAGTTACTAAACCAAAGTGAGCCTGACATGCTTGCCACTCTGTCAAATACATCAGTTTTATACGTAGCATAAACAGCAAAAAGCCCCGCAAGTGAATATCCGGCAATTCCTGTAAATTTAGGCTCTCCCTCTATCAGCTCCTTTGTCTTCGGTAAAATCTCCTCTATAAGTAATTTCAGATACTCATCTGCACCTCCACTAAAAGTTTTCTCTCTAGAATATATTGAAGGCATATACCATGGTGACATATCATGGTTCCAATCAATATTTCCAACTACAAGTAAATTTATGGAAGTGCAACCCATATTCTGTAATTCTTTATATACACCTTCACCGTCACCCTCAAAAGTATTAAAAACAATCAAAGGAGCATTTATATCAGATGACTTGTATAGGGTGATTTCTTTATTATACATATTAAATTTTTCTTTATTCAATTTGCCTCCATACGTATAATTACATCATTTTAATTCCATCTCACTTTTTTTAGGTGGTCTGACATATTTTTTAAGACTAGGATGTATAGCCCCAATCTTCAAATAGTTTTCTCTTGCTTCTTGAAGACTTACACAATTAGCTCCCGTGTCTGCATCCGGATCATCATAATCAATTATATCATCTTCCCAAAAGCAAACAGGGCAAATATCATATGTAAGTCCCAAACCGTCTTTAAAAGTATAATATCCACAAATAGGACATTTTTCACGTTTCATAAATACCTCCTGTATATTCAATAATAATATATTCCTCTTTATTAATATCAAAAGCATTATGGAATTTAAAACCATATAATACTAGTATATAGTTAATTAAATAATCATCACAAATAATTATTCTATGGTATAATAA
>CAUQKD010000296.1:0-2587 GCA_963518365.1 uncultured Lachnoanaerobaculum sp.
GCAAGACGACCAATACGACCAAAACCGTTAATTGCTACTTTTACCGACATTTTAGTTCCTCCTAAAATTAGTACTTGTGTGATGTTATCTCATTTGATAATTATTCATCAATCATTCCTAATTGTACAAAATTATAAACTTAATTGCAAGTATATATTTGAAACTTCTTATTATATTTATATTTCATTTTTTACATATCCTGCAATATTTGTAGCGTGGTCGGATATACGCTCCAAGTTACTGATTATATCAAGGAAAGCAATACCTGACTGCGGTTTACATTCTCCCTTTGTAAGTCTGTCAATATGCTTTTCTCTTAATTCATCCTCCAGCATATCCACCTTATCTTCAAGCTTATTTACCTTTCTGACTGCACCGAGTGCATCCGCTCCGCTTGCATTTATAGCTGTTTCAAACGCATCTATGGCATCCTTTGATATCTCAGCCAAGTCTTCCTTTGCAAGGTCGCTGAACTCAAGGTTGTTGTCAATCATATACTTGGCATTTTCAGACAGGTTGTCTGCATGGTCTCCGACTCTTTCTATATCGGTTACCATATTGAAGAGATTGTTTACATGCTTTTTCTGACTTTCACTTAGTGAAAGATTGTCTACCTTTATAAGATACTCGGTCAGTGCTTCCTGCATATCGTCAAGTGTCTGTTCACACTGTGCAACTGTTTTTAAATCGTCCAGACTCTTGGTATTGATAGCACCCATTGCGGCATTAAGGCTCTTTAGAGCGATACTTCCCATACGAGCCACCTCTACACTTCCTGATTGTACTGCAAATGCAGGCGTAAGGAGTACTCTTTCATCAAGTTGTAAGATAGGCTCTTTTTTAGCCTCTACAATCTCATCATCCTTGCCTCTTACGATCATTCCCGAAAGCTTTACAAGCAGTCCTGCAAAAGGATAAAGCAGAGTGGTCATTGTAAGATTGAAGAATGTATGGAATATTGAAATCTCTACCGCATTGATAGTGTGATTTGCAAGCTTTGTATTCACTGTGAATACAATAAATCCAAGTATACCGAATACTATCGCACCTATTGTATTGAATAAAAGATGTATTGCTGCGGCTCTCTTTGCAGTTCTTGAACTTCCTACACTTGAAATAATAGCTGTAACACAGGAACCGATATTTTGTCCGAGTGTGATGTATATAGCCGCCGCCGTGTTTACCACACCGTTGAATGCAAGCGTCTGCAAAATACCTACCGATGCTGATGAACTTTGCATCAGAGCTGTTACCACAATACCTACTATAATACCAAGTATCGGATTACCTCCAAGTACTCTGAACGCTTCCGAGAATATAGGAGCACCTGTGAAAGGCTTTATATTGCCTGCCATAAGGTCAAGTCCTAAAAACAGCATTCCAAGTCCGAGAACTATTTCACCTATGGTCTTTTTCTTGTCGGATTTTGAAAATAGTATAAATATCGCACCTATACCTATCATTAAAGGTGCATAAAATCCCGGCTGAAAGAGCTTCAGCGAATCTCCTATTGTTCCAAGTGATACTATCCATGCTGTAATTGTGGTACCGATATTGGCACCCATAATTACACCTACAGCCTGTACAAGGCTTAACATTCCGGCACTTACAAAGCCTACCACCATTACCGTGGTAGCACCTGAGCTTTGTATTATGGCTGTTATTACCGCACCAAGTAAGATGGCTGTAAACCTGTTGTCCGTTATCTTACTTAGGAACTGTTGCATCTTTCCTCCGGCAGTCTTTTGCATTCCGTCCGCCATAATATGCATTCCGTACAGGAAAAGTCCAAGACCGCCTAAGAATCCAAAGAGATATGATACATTATCAATCATTTTAATTCTCCTCTTAAAACATACCTACTTATATAGCCGCTGTCGAATTAAAACTCCAACAGATACGTCCTGTACATTCTACCAATTTATAAAAATTTAAGCAATACAAGATTTTTATCTAAAAAATACATACTAAAAAAGCACCCTTTTTAGGGGGTGCTCTCTTAAGGATTTCTATATATAGGATTCATTGTAAGTGCTTCTTTATGATAATGTAATCTTATCATACTTCACCGTAAAATAATTGAAATACTGTTAAACTTATTATGAATTATTTCTTAAATATGTAAACAGTTTTAAATTAAATTTACTCCTTTGAGACACTCTCATCCCAGCTTCCGTCCGCTTTAAGGAGATAACCGTCCGGTGTTCTCCGGCTCTTAAGCATTCTTCCCTGTGTACCGTCAGAAACTGTATTAAAATAATACCACTTATTGTCGATTTGATGCCATCCTACACGCATAGCACCCTTGGTACCGTCAGATATAGGATTCAGATAATACCATTCCCCACTCGCATCTTTAAGCCATCCGATTCTCATTGCGCCTGAACCGTCCATAAAATACCATCTTCCGTCAACATTTGCCCAACCGGTCACCATCTCTTCTCTATCGTTTAAAAGATACCAATTTTCCGAGATATATGCCCATGCGGATTTTGCCCGTGAACCGTCAACTTCAAGTCGCCATATGCTTCCTTCCTTTTTCCAACTGCCCTGACTATATACTTTACCGCCTGTTTGAATATAAGAG
>CAUQKD010000297.1:0-2550 GCA_963518365.1 uncultured Lachnoanaerobaculum sp.
TTTACAGCAATTCAAGATGCAAGATTAAATAGAAACTTAAATGGGCCGTATAAATCTGCTGAGGAAGCTGTTTCGGATATAACCACTTGAATCTAAATATAGAGACATCAACTTTCCGGTAATATGTCAGACTTTAGAGAATGTCACATAGAACCGGATTGGCTACTGGTATATCGTATTGAAGATGATAGACTTATTATCATTGCGACTGAAACCGGTACTCATTCCGACCTTTTCGGTATGTAGTTTTACAATATTTATAAACTCAGGACTTATATGCCTATTTCCTGTAAGTTTATATGTCTTCCATTTAAATCTGTAATCTCAGCCTTTTCATCATCAGTAAGGTTATCAATAAAAATACACCATTCATTAGGATATCCACCGACAAATTCCATTTTGGGAATATGAATTTGGCTTGGGTTTTTCGCAAATAAACATAATCTGTTATCACCCCAAAATCTTGTGAGTGTTAAAATCTGTTTATTGTATATAACATCTATACCTTTCAATTTTATCTCCGTAAAGTCTTTATTTTCATACCGTATCTAAGTGTTCTTAAAATACTTGAGTTAACGCCACTATCTTATCTTTTATAAGTTCCTTATATTACCTGAACTTTTTCATAATATACTTCAGCTTTGGTGTTTCAATCACTTCATAAATCTCAAAGCCAAGCTTATCATAAACTCTCTTTGCGTTTTTGTTAAAGTCAAACACCGTCAAAGAGATACTTTGAATCTTCTCATCAATAAGGATAAAATCTATAAATTCTTTCAATACCTTTGTCCCAAGACCGGCTCCTGTTTTTGAAGGATTTAATACAAATCTCCCTATGTGAATGTTATCTTCTTCTATTCGTACTTCTTGTATCATTCCAATAAACTCTTCTTCATTAAAGATAAAAAACTTGTTTTCCAACTTTTCTATCTTTTCATAAGTTAAAGGAAAAGAAACTTCCGTTCCCATCCATTGCTCTTGAAATATCGCGCCTCTTTCATTTGACCACTTGCATAAAAGTGAAACATTGTCTTTATCGATACCTTTTACAAATTTAATGCTCATAACAACCTCCAAAACATATCATAGCACACATTGCAGCAGTTCTTTCCTCAGCTCTTTTACAATTTCCACCATCTCTATGATATCATCTCCTATCATTTCATATAAATCATATGACTTCGGATCTTTTACAAATTCTTCCAACGCAACTTTTATAGCTGTATATTCTTCTTCTGTGTATACAACTCGAATATATCGATTTTTGGTATCCTCACTGTCATATAATTCTCTAAGATTTACATGGCCGGTATTTTTACATTCCAGCAGGATGGCGGCAAGGTCTATAACAACATCTATCGCAAAATGAAAGTCTATTTCAAGTCCAATCGAATTTATAAACCCAAGATTCTTGACTGTTTGGCGAAAATCCATATTCTGCCTGTCAAGTCCTATACCCGTAAATATTTCTTTAAGTGTAATCTCTTCTTTATTCAGGTCTTCTAAAAACTCTACGAGACTCAAGCTGTCATCAGAACCAACGATAAAGTCTCCCCAATATTTTGATATATACATACTTTACCTCTCTTTTAGTTTTCATTATATTATTTGACACTTTAAGTTTTATAAAAAATAATACGGTCAGTATAATATTTATAATTGTAACAATAATATTCCTTTACCGTAGCATCTATATATCTACCCTGTTATTTTATATTTTTAAGATATAAAATCCATTTTTCCGAGCTATCCATATCAAATTCCTTCAATGCCTTACTGTAGTAATTATAGGCAATATTGTGATTTTCTTCCATCCATTTTAATGTCTTTTTGGGACCCAAATATGGCTGTCTCATAACATCACAAAAAATTTCCAAACTGTCTACCAACACCCAATGCCAACGAAATACTCCTTCGCAATCACATCGTTTTGCTCTATTTAACATTTTAACACACCATGCAATATTGGATTGAATCTCTGTATCCGTCTTAAACGAATGATTTTTCAAATAATACTTAACATCTAAAATTATCTTCTCCCCGATTTGATTATGGTCTATTATTAACTTACCATCAAATATCCGAACAAAACGCTCACAGTCAAATCCTTTTCCAAAATATGATAAAGGGTACACAAATACATCCAACTGTATGCCGTTCACAAATGATGTATCATGTATTTGATTGCCATCATTGTAAATAACTAATGCATCAAAATCGCTATTTAAATCATTTGTACCGTTCGCATAAGAGCCATACACAATAATAGAAAGCGGCATATATTTTTCTTGAAGATATGTTATAATTTTATCCACTTCAATTACCTCCTCATTTTAACCCCTTAGTTCTTCTCTCACCGTCATCAACGCAAATCCCAAAAGATTTTTACCTCTCCACTTTTCCATATCCCATCCGTTTACATCTTTTATGGAAAGGCCTATTCCTCATGTTTTATCATGTCATACCTCCTATAACCATTTTATACTTATATCAAAAAAGTGTCAAAACCCTTCAACTTCAAAGAGTCTTGACATTTTCTATTATCTGTTC
>CAUQKD010000298.1:0-2549 GCA_963518365.1 uncultured Lachnoanaerobaculum sp.
TATTTTTGGCATAGTAATTAAAATAAATACAGCGAAAAATACAGTTATTTATGGACCATACATGATGCCATTAGGCGTTGTTGGAATTGCTATTCTAATATTACTTTCAATAATCCAGTTTAAGAAAAATAATTACTGTGTTATAGAAAGATAAAACACTGTTATTTATACATTGTTGTAGCAGTCAAGTAGTTGAGAAACAATGGGGAAACTATAATGATTTTATGTCAAAAGTAAGGATATATAAGTAATGAAAGCATTTAGATATTCAATGGTATGTATTGTTTGCTATTTAGGTTTGACCTTGAGTTCTTGTAGAGATACAAGTTTTCAGAGTACAGAAAATACAGGAGGTATATCCGGTGAGATAGAGCAGCCTCAGATTATGTACAATCAACAAGTATACTATTATTATGCAACAGGTTTTAATGATGTTTTGCCGGAAAATTATTTAAAAGTTGGAGAAGTTAAGGCTGTAAATAATAAAGAAAAACCAACAGAAGATTTTATGGCTTGTAGATTAGATATTGGGCAAGCTATTTATGCTAATGTAGAACAAGATATTAGTAATCCAATTTATCTACAATATGAAGATGGATATGCACAGTTTTATCTTAAATCAGAATAGTGGATAATATTAAATAATCATAGCAAAATTATACTAACAGAAAGACGATCAAGTTTTCAACTTTGGTCGTCTTTTCTTTGTTGAGATGTAGAAAATAATAATTCAGATTAATAATATCATTCTTTCAAATTCTCTTCATAATATTTTTCAAGTGTCGACATAAACTTACTTTGTGGTACATGTGTCTGTACCGTCATATAGGGTTGGTCTGTAAGGGGAAGTTCAATCTTACCCATGTTTTTTCGGTATTCTTGTAAATCTATTCCCATCTTTTCTTTAAACATTCTATTTAAGTAGCGACTGTCGGAAAATCCTGTTTCACAGCAAATATCACTTATCCTAAGATTGGTCTTAGTAATTAATGAAAATGCATGGTCAAATCTGATACTGTTTAGGTATGCGGTAAATGTCATTCCGGTCATTTTCTTTATAAAATGTGACACATAATAAGTAGATAGGGACACTAAATCAGCTATATCTGTCAGTGATATATTTTCAGCATGGTGTTCAAAAATAAAGTCTGTAATTTTTTGAAGATGCTTTGCCTTTGATTTACTTTGCTTTGTGCTTTGTTCATCAATAAATGGATTGGCTACTTTAGTAAGTTGATATATGAGATCCAGTACCTTTGCGGTAGCACCGATCTCTGTAAAAGCAGTGTCACTTGCATAGCATATGGCACATTCCAAAACAGTTTTATAAAGTGAATTATATTTTTCATTATATATTATATGGTTTGTCTTATAAATAATATCAGGTCCGATATTCTTATATAAAGCGTGATTTATCAAAAATATCACTATCTTATTGTGGTTTTTATGGCTGTAGAATGAATGCGGCTGATATCTGTTGACTATGTAGATATCATTTTTCTTTAGAGAAAACACTTCATTATCAATCACAAGGTCGATGCTGCCGTCAAGAAGCATACCGATTTCCAAATCTGAGTGACAGTGTACACATCTTGAAAGTATCTCAATCATTAACATTGCAAGAGAATTTGTTTTTGTATGTCTGATAATCTCATATTCTGTTTTTATACTTTTGTTGAAGTCAAAATCCATAAAAAATCCTTATATTATAAAATCCGGCATTTTAAAAACAAAGTAAAAATTTTTTGTTTCTCTGATACCAATTCAAGTATATTTCAAACTATATAAAATAGCAATATTAACGTCAATACATAACAAGATTACCAACATTTACATACATAAAACAGTTATTATACTGATATAGAAATAAGAGTGAAAACAAAAAACAACATTATATGTACTATTGCATTGAAAGGAGACATATTTATGAAAGAATTTTTTCCCGGCATATCACCTGTAAAGTTTGAGGGTAGAGACAGTAAAAATCCGCTTAGTTTCAAATATTATGATGCCAAAAGGGTGATAATGGGCAAAACAATGGAGGAACATTTATCATTTGCTATGGCATGGTGGCATAATCTTTGTGCCTGTGGTGTGGATATGTTCGGACAGGGTACTGTCGATAAAAGTTTTGGTGAAAACTCCGGTACTATGGAGCATGCAAGAGCTAAAGTGGATGCAGGCATTGAATTTATGAAAAAGCTTGGTATAAAGTATTATTGTTTCCATGATACAGATATTGTACCTGAGGATCAGGAAGATATAAATGTTACCAATGCACGTTTGGATGAGATTACAGACTATATCTTAGAAAAGACAAAGGATACCGATATTAAATGTCTTTGGACAACCTGTAATATGTTCAGTAATCCGAGATTTATGAACGGTGCCGGAAGCTCAAACAGTGCGGATGTATTTTGCTTTGCAGCGGCACAGGCAAAGAAGGGTCTTGAAAATGCTGTAAAACTTGGAGCAAAGGGATTTGTATTCTGGGGAGGTAGAGAAGGTTATGAGACACTTCTAAATACAGATATGAAGCTTGAAGAGGA
>CAUQKD010000299.1:0-2549 GCA_963518365.1 uncultured Lachnoanaerobaculum sp.
CCTAAAAAATCTTTAAAATCCCTTATCACCGGTTTATCCCTCTACTGTCCAATACCCTGAGTTTTTTATTGTACCATAATAAAAATCTGTATAGTATTAAGGTGAATATAAGTGTTATTACTACCTCAGGTATTATAATATTTTCCAGATAAAATACAATATTAAATTTATCTCTTATCATAAACTTAAAAATGTAGATAAATACATTGTACATAACTTCACTTACCGTACACACTGCCACAGGCAAAACTATATATTCCTCATAGAAGTATGTTGAAAGTTTGCCATTTATAAACCCAATCCATAAAAACAAAAAGGTAAAGAAACCGAACGGTCCGGCAACATACAAATCCATCAAAATTCCACAGATCAAACCATATATCATACCCTCTTCCACACCAAGGCTGAACCCATATGTGAATGTCAGTATTATAAGCAGGTTTGGCGACGCATATAAAAAAGGTATGAACGGAAAAATACATATTTGAAGTGCAAATGCAAATATAATAAAAGCTATATTTACTATTATTCTTCTCATTGGTCACTCACTTCCTTCAACTTGGTTATAACCAGCACCTCCGATATAGTGTCGAAGTTGACTACCGGTATTATATATCCGCTCTTTGTAAGTCTTGAAGAGTCATCCTTAAGATCTCTTGCATATCCTATAAGTATATTAGGTAAATACTTTGTGGACACATTGGATGTAACTATCATATCACCTTCATTGACATCCGCATCGGACTTCACATCTCTTAAAATAAGTCTGCCCTCACTATACTGCTCAAGATTACCGTCCACTCTGCAAAGTGCACCTGTTCTTAGAGACATCGCACTCACTCTTGAAATATCATCTATTACTGATCTGACTGTAGCGTAGTTTTTACCTACATCTGTTACTATACCTATCAGTCCGCCGTAACCTATGACATTCATATCTACCGCAATTCCGTCGTCACTACCTTTATCTATAGTAAATGTTGAGAACCACTTTGTACTGTCCTTTGCTACAACTCTGGCGCCTACCTTAGGGTAGTCTGAATAACTTTCATCAAGCTTATATAATTCTCTAAGTCTGGCAAGTTCTCCGTTATCTTCCATAAGCTTAGTATTTTCCTGTGTAAGTTCATAAATTTTTTTATTAAGCTCAATATTTTCGGTAATCGCACTATGTATCTTTCTTTGTTCTTCTATATTATCATATACCGCTCTTCCGGCTGTATTCACACCTGACTGTACAGGCAGCAATACAATGCCTACTGCCTGTCTCAAAGGCGAAATAATAGAATCGTTGAATGAAGTTATTCCAATAAGAATAATGCTGATTATACTCAAAACTATCAGTACAAATTTGTTCCTAGATTCCATCAAATAATCCCCTGTTCTTTAAAGCTGTAATAGCAGTTGTCACCTATGACTATATGGTCTATAAGTTCTATACCTATGCTATCAAGTGCTTTATTTATATCCTTTGTTATATCAATATCCGCCTTGCTTGGTGACGGGTCACCACTTGGATGATTATGTAATAATATCACATTTACAGCCAAATGTTTTAAACTCTCTATTAAAATTTCTCTAACAGAAACTAAAGACGAGTTCACGGTTCCCACAGAAATTACCATATCGGAGATAGGTCTTTGCCTTGTATCCAAAAATACTATCCTAAGTTCCTCCACCTCAAGATGTCTAATACTTTCCTTGTAGTAGTTGGCAACCAACTCCGGAGAAGAAAAAGAAATACTTTTCTTTATATTCTTTCTCTCCCAGGCTCTTTTGCAAAACTCTCCAAGTGCAAGTATCTGCACCGCCTTTACCTTGCCTACACCTTTTATGGAAAGCAACTTTTCCATATTGTGGTGAAATATAATGTTTATACCGAAACCTTCACCGTTACCCTCAAGTATCTTGTAAGCAAGATTTATAACATTGACATCTTTTGTGCCGCTTCTAAGTAAAACCGCCAAAAGCTCAACATCTGTAAGTGACTCAACTCCATATTCAACCGCTCTGTCATACGGTCTTTGTTCAAGTGGCAATTCTTTTATTTTTCCCATAAATCCCTTTCCACTCTCCAAGCATGAAAGGCATTCATATTTTATCACAAAATATATGATTGTAAAATTAAAACATGAATTATTGTATCAATCCTGCATCATATATCTTTTGTAATGACAACATTATTCCAAGTTTTGCATGATACCATGTAAGTCCGCCCTGGAAAAATACCGAATAAGGTTCCTTCATAGGCCCGTCCGCACTGAGTTCGATAGAAGAACCGCCTACAAAAGCTCCTGCCGCCATAATTACATCACTGTCATATCCCGGCATCGCCCAAGGCTCGGGCTTTACAAAGGAATCCACAGGTGCCGCAGCCTGTATTCCCTCACAAAATGCACATAATGCCTTAGGAGCTTTTAGCGTAATCTCCTGAATAATATCAAATCTCGGTTCCGTTGCATTCGGGTGACAGTCAAATCCGAGGCTCTCATACAGATTTGCCGCAAATATTGCACCTTTAAGTGCTCCTGCAAACACTGTAGGCGATA
>CAUQKD010000300.1:0-2546 GCA_963518365.1 uncultured Lachnoanaerobaculum sp.
GTATTGTGAAAGGAGCATTATGAGAGCGACAATTGTTGATTTAAGAAAAGTAATGCAAAGAGAGGGGATAGACGCATGGATATCCCCTTCTTCTGATGCACATCAAAGTGAATATCCTACAGAATATGACAAATGCAGAAGATTTTTAAGCGGATTTACAGGAAGTGCGGGAACACTGCTTGTTCTTAAGGAAGAAGCTTATCTTTGGACTGACGGAAGATATTTTTTGCAGGCGGAAAGTGAGCTTAAGGACTCAGGTATTACACTTATGAAGATGGGTGAGCCCGGAGTACCTACTTTGGATGAATTGCTTGAAAAAAAGTTAAAGAGCGGTGAAGTACTGGGATTTAACGGTTCGGTACTCAGCTTTTCGGAGGGCAAGGTCATTGCAGGCAAGGTGGTAAAAAACGGTGTTAAGTTAAAAATCGGAAAAGATATCACAAATGAAATATGGCTTGACAGACCTGAAAGGCCACATACAAATGTATTTATATTGGATGAAAAGTATGCAGGAAAGTCGGCAAGTACCAAGATAAATGAAGTCAGAGAGAGGATGAACGGAAAGGATTTGCTTATAATCTCTTCACTGTCGGATATCGCATGGCTTACAAACCTCAGAGCTTTTGATATACAGTGTAATCCGCTGTTTTTATCCTATTTCATACTTGAAAAGGACAGAGCGACCATCTTTATACAGGATAAGTCACTGACTGACGAAGTAAGGGAATACCTTAAGAAAAACGGCATTGATATAAAGCCTTATGACGATTTTGATGAGACTGTGGCAGGTATTTCTCACAAAGAGATACTCTTTGACGAGGCTGATGTAAGCTATAAGACTTTTATCTCAATAAGCAAAAAAGAAAATGCCAACAAGCTCTACTCCGTGTTAAGTCCTGTAACATATCTGAAGAATATAAAGAATGAGGTGGAAGTTGCCAACACAAAGAAGTCACATCTAAGAGACGGTGTATACATGGCAAAGTATATCTATTGGCTGAAAAATCAGGTGAAAAACGGAGCAGATCTTACAGAAAAGACCGCTTCAGACTACCTTGACAATCTTAGAAGAGAGGATGAACTCTTCCTTGATTTAAGCTTCCCTACTATCTCGGGATATGCGGATAACGGTGCAATAGTTCACTACGAGGCCGAGTATGAGACCGCAAAGAAGCTTGAAGCTAAAGGACTTTATTTGTTTGACTCGGGTGCCACATATAAGGACGGCACCACAGATGTTACAAGAACAATATCTCTTGGAGAAAATACCTATGAAGAGAAGCTTCATTATACTTTGGTAACCGTCGGAATGCTTAGACTTTTAAATACCAAATTTAAAAGAGGAGCTATAGGTGTAAGCCTTGATATAAAGGCAAGAGAGGCGCTTTGGGAGTACGGACTTGACTATAATCACGGCACAGGTCACGGTGTAGGTTTTGTAAATACTGTACATGAGATGCCTACATCCATCAGAAACAAGATAAATAAAGATGTATACAGAAATCTTGAGTTTGAGCCGGGTATGATAATGAGTGATGAGCCAGGCGTATATATAAGCGGTAAGCACGGAATCAGAATGGAAATTTTGATGACTGTAGTGGACAAGGGAGAAGGATTCTTAGGATTTGAACCGCTTACAATGGCACCTATTGACAATGAGCCGCTTTTGGTGGATGTAATGACAAAGAGAGATATAGAATTTTATAATAATTATCAAAAACAAGTCTATGATTCCATATCCGGCGGATTAAATGAAGAAGAGAAGGCATGGCTGAAAGAAGTAACAAAGGAAATTTAAAGTCCAAAAAGGATTTAAAATGCAGTGTCGCAAAAAAATGCGGAGGCTGCGATTATATAAACAGCCCATACGATAAGCATGTCAAAGAAAAGCTTGAGAAGGCAAATTCTTTGATAAAAAAATATGGCAAGTTTGACGGGATTGTCTCAATGGACAATCCCTATCATTATAGGAACAAAGTAAGTGCGGTTTTCGGCTTTGAAAACAAGAAAATCATTGCAGGCACCTACGAAAAGAACTCACACAGAGTGGTGGATACAAAGAACTGTCTGATAGAAGATAAGAAGGCCGGAAGTATCATTCAGACCATAAAGAAAATGTGTGTTTCATTTAAAATAAAGGCATATGACGAAGACAGCGGCTACGGATTTTTGCGCCATGTGCTGATACGTGTAGGAAAGAAAAGCGGTCAGGTCATGGTGGTTTTGGTGACTTCAAATGTAATATTTCCAAATAAGAACGCCTTTATAAAGGTACTGAGAGGAGAACACCCCGAGATAACCACAATAGTTCAAAATATAAACAATAAAAACACCAGTATGGTACTTGGTGACAGAGAAATCGTGATGTATGGCAGGGGCTATATCACGGATGAACTCTGTGGCCTTACATTCAAGATCTCACCGAAGTCGTTCTATCAGGTAAACCGAGACCAAACCGAAAAGCTCTATGCTCAGGCAATAGAGTATGCCGGCTTACAGGGTGATGAAGTGCTTTTGGATGCATACTCGGGAATAGGCACTATCGG
>CAUQKD010000301.1:0-2532 GCA_963518365.1 uncultured Lachnoanaerobaculum sp.
TTATAGAAGGAGAATACACACAGGAAAGAATAAATAACTTTAATGATAATATGAAGCATATAAGGTTATGGAATTATGCTGAAGAAGAATACAAGACAATAACTGAAACTGAAAGAATAATAGAATTCGCTGATGTGAAAAATACAAATGAATTATGGGAATATTTAAGTCATGAAAAGGTTGAAGGGATATCTAATATGGTAGCATTAGATACGATAGGATATGATGGGACGGAACAACCAACAAAAATAATATATGATTATGGAAATGGAAAGATTAATATCATAACAGAGTCAGGTACTTTATCACTTGGGATATTATTTGAGAATTATCTTAAAGATATATAAATATGGATAAAGAAGCAAAGAGTTTTTAAAAGAGTTTCATCTGAAAAAGATGATTATAAACAATGTATTTTTAAGGACTTGGAGGAACTTTTGGGAGAAAAAATGCTAAATATATTGTGATTTCGCCGCTCTATAGCAGCTTTGTTACAAAGTCATATGAATATAGATGCTCTTAATGAAAGACTTTATGAAATACCAAGAGTTTATGGGGGAATTGACGAAGTCATAAATAAGCAAAGTTAGAAGATATTTTATTTATGAACCGGATAGACCGTTATTGAGAGGAGGGGAAAGTGATAGATAAAAAAATACATATATTCACAATAATACTCTTGCTGATGTGTTTTATTTATGGATGCGGGATAAATACATATTCAAAAACAGAAAAATTCATTGATTATAATCATGGTGTAGAAAATCTTTCAGATGAAGATGCAATAAAGCTTGTAAAAGAAATAGTATCTTTTATGGATACAGGTATAGAAACGGGTGAAGCTGTCGAAGGTATTAACGGGGAAAACTTTGCCTATTTTAAGAACAAAGAAGATGAAGATAAATTAGAAATCTATCATAGAAATTATATAAAAGATAGTGCTTATAATTATTTGACTGCAATGTATAAAATCACAAGGTTTAATTCCGGCATGGGAAAGGCGAAAACGGGATTTGATGGTGGAACCATCAGGTATAAATTGGAAGCTGAAGAAGATTACAAAATTCTGTCGAGAAGAAATAATGAAGTATGTATTGAAGCTGTTTTTAATAAAGACAGCAGTCTTGGAGACGGGATGCCGGATACAGATAAGGGTCAGATATTTCTCACTCTTTGTGATGACAATAAATGGAGAATTTCTAAAATATCTCAATGGTATGATGATTTAGTGTTCTATGAATTGGAAGAATATATAGATAAATTTTTTGACAGTCAAAATAATGTAAAAGAGGATTATGATACTTTTATTAGGAATTATGGGTACGATAAAAATGGGAATAGAATACCTATGCAGATGTTAAGATATTCTTTAAAGGACGCGATCTTGGCGAGCAGCAGTTTTGATGTGTTGGAGAATTTAGATGACAGTTATATATTGGAACATCTTTCTAAAATTGCAACCTATATTGCTTATGAAGAGATATATGCCAGGCATGGGAAAATGTATCCGAAGTATTCTATAGAATATAATTATTTCAATGGATTGAGCTGGTATAAAGAGAATAAAGAATTCAGTGAGGATGATTTAAGTGATATTGAAAGGCATAATTTAGAGATTATAAAGTCACATTTGGAAGAGTTTTAGGAGAAAAGAGTATGAAACATAAATTATTAAGTGTAATTAGCATAAGTTTTATATTACTTCTGTTTTTCAATGTCAAAACCGTTGCCATTGAAAATAAAGATAACAGTCCTGAAATGACTGATGAAAGAGCTATAGAGATTATTAAAGAGATTGCCGATTTTATGGATTCAGGAGAAAAGATCGGTGATGAGATATCTTGCAGAGAGTCGGATGGATATAATGATTATTACTTTAAAAATAAGGAGGATGAAGAAAAACTATATAAATACCATAGAGATTATATTAAAGATGCAGCCTATGATTATTTGTGTGAAATGTATGATATAAGGTTTTATAGAGGAAGATGTACACAGTCACGAACGTCAAGAAGTGATTTAAGTAGTAGCCTATATTATAAAATTAATACAAAAGGTGAGTTTAGCATAAAGAGTAAAGATAAAAAAAGTGCATGTGTTCAAATACAATTTATCAAAAAAGTGGTTTTGGCTGAGGATATGCCGGAAATCAGTGACGGTGAGGTGTATTTGGAACTGTGTGAGGACAATAAATGGAGAATATCTAAAGTTTCTCAATGGCTTAATGATTTGGCATACTATGATTTGGGATATGAAATGAAGGTATTTTTTGATCCTGAATACAATTCACTACCCGAGTATGAAGAATTTATAGAAAAATACGGTTATGACTCAAAAGGTAATCGAATCAGTATGTATATAAGTACAGATGATAATGATGAGATTTTTCATGGAAGTGATACAGAACTTCTTAGTGAATCATCGAATTTAGAAAAGCTGAAAAAACTTTCCAAGTTGGCGGCATGTATGGCTCGTGAAGAGATATGTGCAAGACATGGAAAGATATACCCCAAGTTTAGTACGGAATTTAAC
>CAUQKD010000302.1:0-2517 GCA_963518365.1 uncultured Lachnoanaerobaculum sp.
GAAAAGAGAGAAATATGGAAGAGAAAACCAATGTAATGCGACTTTTAGATCAAAAAAAGATAAAATATAATCACTATTCATATGTGGATACTCCGTCTACAAACGGTGTTGAAGTGGCCAAGTTACTGGGTCAGGATGAAAACAGAGTGTTCAAGACCTTGGTGACTGTTGGCAAGTCGAAGGCAAACTATGTCTTTGTAATACCGGTTGCAAAGGAACTAAGTCTTAAGGAGGCTGCCAAGGCTGTAGGCGAGAAGTCTATTGAAATGCTTAAGTCTAATGACCTTTTGCCGCTTACAGGCTATGTACATGGCGGATGTTCTCCTATCGGAATGAAAAAGAGGTTTACGACCGTACTGGATGAGACAGCTAATGACTATGAGAACATAATATTCAGCGGCGGAAAGATAGGATATCAGGTGGAGATGTCTCCAAAGGATTTGGAAAAATTCGTTCCTGTAAGTTTTGCACCGCTTACATAGGTAAAGGTATGATAAATGTTGGTGTATTGGCACATGTAGATGCCGGAAAGACTACATTGATAGAGGCCATACTTTATAAGACCGGGAAACTTAGAAAGGTTGGCAGAGTGGATTTTGGCGACAGTTTCCTTGACAATGATGAATATGAGAGAAAAAGAGGTATTACCATCTTTTCAAAGATTGCAAGGACTAAGGTAGGTGATAAGGATATAAATATAATAGATACTCCGGGGCATATTGATTTCAGTGCGGAGATGGAAAGATGTATATCCGTACTTGATATGGCAATCCTTGTTATAAGCGGAAGTGAAGGTGTGCAGTCACATTCACATACACTCTTTAAGCTGTTGAAGGAGGCAAATATACCTGTACTTATCTTTGTAAATAAAATTGACAGTGACAAGTTTGATAAAGATAAGGTAATGGAAGGCTTGAAAAAGTCGTTATCAAAAAATACAGTAGATTTTTCGGCAGATGAAAAGATACTTGAGGAAGAAGTGGCATCCTGTGATGAAAGCCTGATAGAAAAATTTGTTGAGGGAGAGAAGATAACAAAGAAAGATATAAAAGAATGTATACAAAAAGCAAAGGTCTTTCCGGTTATCTTCGGTTCGGCTCTTAAGCTTATAAATATAGAAGAAATACTTAGATTTATAGATAAGTATATAGATGAAAAGACTTATCCGGATGAGCTTTCGGGAATAATTTATAAGATAAAATATGATGAGAGCGGCAACAGACTTTCATTTATAAAGCTTATGGGAGGAAGTCTACATGTCAAGGATACTCTTAATGATGAGAAGATAAATCAGATAAGAGCTTATGACGGTGAAAAGTATGTCGCGGTAGATATGGCAAATCCCGGAGATATTGTGGCTGTGACAGGGCTTACAAAGTCACATGCAGGTGACACTTTCGGTAATATAAAAAGACCTCTACAAAAGCTTTTGCCTGTACTCAGCTACAATATGATATTTCCCAATGATATAAGTATAAATCAAATATATTCCAAGCTTATTCAGATATTTGACGAAGTACCTGAAATAAGGATGGAGTATGATGAAGAACTTTCAAAAGTTAAAGTAAATTTGATGGGTGAAGTTCAGATAGATCTTATAAAGAATCTGATAAATGAGAGACTTCATGTGAGTTGTGAGCTTGTGGACGGAGGCATTATCTATAAGGAGAGCATAGTGGGAAGCGTTGAAGGAGTAGGGCATTTCGAGCCTATGAAACACTATGCGGAGGTGCATATACTGATATCACAAGGCGAGAGAGGCAGCGGTATAGTATATAAAAATGATGTGTCTGATGATGAACTGCCAAAGAACTACCAAAGTCAGGTAAGAAATATCGTAGAAAACTCCAAGTTTAGGGGTGTACTTACAGGCAGTGAGCTTACAGATGTGGTGCTTACTTTGGTGGCAGGCAGAGCACATGAAAAGCATACCGAGGGCGGAGATTTTCTTGAAGCCGTACATAGAGCCGTAAGACACGGACTTATGTATGCAAAATCCATACTGCTTGAGCCTTACTATGACTTTGAAATAGAACTTCCTATAGAAAACCTGGGCAGACTCTTAAACGACCTCAACAATATGAATGCCGAGGAGATAAGCTATGAAGGAACGGATGTACTTCGTGTAACCGGATTTGCGCCTACCGTCAATATTCAAAATTACGGCAGTGTACTTTTATCCTATACAAAAGGACTTGGACGGATTGCATTCAGTCTCAGAGGCTTTTTGCCATGTCACAATGCGGATGAGATTATTGAAAAGTGTAATTATTATCCGGAGTTTGACGTTAAAAATACTGCGGATTCCGTGTTTGCTTCACATGGTGAGGGCTTTATAGTACCTTGGAATGAGGTATTTAACTATATGCATATACCGCTTAAGAAGTTTGAACTTGTAAAAGAAGAGGAGAAAATAGAGACCGTTCGTTCCACCTATGATGCAAGCAAGGCTGACAGTGAAGAGCTGATGGCAATCTTTGAGAGGACATACGGTAAGGTAACTCCAAGAATAGGAGA